>WLOB01000501.1 GCA_009699505.1 Actinomycetota bacterium
CGTCGTCCTCGTCGAGCGCGCCGGCACGGTGATCGGCGCGATCGGGCTCGCCGACCGCCCGCGGCCCGAAGCCCGGGAGGCGATGGGCCGCCTGGGCGAGCTCGGCATCACCCGGACGGTGATGCTGACAGGCGACACCCCCCAGACCGCCGCGGCGATCGCCGGCGACCTCGGGATCGCGGAGGTCGCAGCCGACCTGTTGCCGGGCGACAAGGCCGACGCGGTGCGGCGGCTCGGCGACGGCGTCGCGATGGTCGGCGACGGCGTCAACGACACCCCGGCGCTGGCGGCGTCGGACCTCGGGATCGCGATGGGCACCGCCGGCAGCCCCGCGGCGATCGAGGTCGCCGACGTGGCGCTGATGGGCGACGACCCGCGGAAGATCGCGGAGCTGATCGGCCTGGCGCGGTGGACCCGCACGGTCGTGCGGCAGAACATCGCGTTCTCGCTGGGGACGAAGGCGATCGCCGCCGTGTTCCTGCTGTTCGGCGCGCTGCCGCTGTGGGCCGCGGTCGGCGTCGACGTCGGCGCGTCGCTCCTGGTCGTCGCCAACGGCCTGCGGCTCGTCTCGGGGCGCCCCGTCGGACAGCGCGAGCTGCCGATCCTCGAGCGCAGCGCCGTGGCCGGCCCGACGGTGTTCGTGTGAGCTCGCGCCCGTTGCCACGTCGCCCGCAGCCGTCTCCGGGACGCTGGGGCTTCGGTGCCGCGCTGTTGATCCTTGTCGCGACCCTGGGGAGCGCGTCCTTGGCCGTGATCCCCGACCTCCTCCTCGGAGACGACACGCTGACGCGCAGGATCGTCGGTCAGCTCGGCAGCATGATCACCCAGAACGCCGTCTTCGTGGCCCTGCCCGTGGTGATCATCGCGCTGCTGCTGCAAGCGCGCCCCGCCCCGAGCGCCTTCGGTCTGCGCACGCCCTCCCGGCCGTGGATGACCGCGGGGGCAGTGGTCGTGGCCTTCGTCGGCTACCTCCTCATCTCCAACCTCCTCGGGTCGCTCCTCGACGTCGGCGACCGCAAGGACTCGCAGCCCGCCACCCTCGGAGCGACCGAGAGCGTCGCCGCCGGGATCGCCATCGCCCTCGGCGTCACGATCCTCGCCCCGGTCGGCGAGGAGTTCCTGATGCGCGGAGTCGTGTACCCGGGCATTCGAGACGGCCTGAGCAGCCGCATCGGGCCCTGGGCCGCCATCGCCGCCGCCGCCGTGGTCAACGGGCTGATCTTCGGCGCACTGCACGGCGCCACGGACCTGATCTTCATCCCGATGCTGATGACGTTCGGGATCGTGCTGTGCCTGCTCTACCAGGTGACAGGTTCGCTGTACGCACCGATCGCGCTGCACCTCACCAACAACACGGTCGCGATCGCCACGGCGCTGGAGTGGACCGTCCTGGAGGGTCTCGCGCTCTGGCTGAGCGCCGCGGCCGTCCTGAGCTTCGCGGCCCGCGTCGTCGGAGCAGGCACGCGAAGCAGCCGTGCCGGGGCCCCCGAGGCGGGCGGCTCGCCAGTTGCGTGATCAGCGCGGTCGACGGGCGCGAGACCGTGCGATCTCCTCCCGCCAGTCCGTCCCCCAGATCCGCTCGCGAAGCACGACGACCATGACCGCGCCGACGGCCAACGCGAGGAGCAGCTGCACGGTGCCCGAGCTCGTCACCAACGACGCGGCGCTCCACACGAGCGCCTCGATCAGCACCAACGTGCAGATCCAGAAGAGTCGCCCGCGCTGCCGGGGCTCCGCGACGGGCCGGGGCGGCACCTTCGCCCCCTCGCCGGGCGGCGGCGGCCTGCGGGACTTCTGACGACGATTCTTTTTGGCAGCCACTGCGGTCCTCCGCACGGGATGGGTCCGACCCCGTCCGCCCACGATCGGACGTTCATCGAGCGACGGATCACGCCACCCGAGTATCCTACATCGCGTCGGAGTGGCCACGCCGCTCGGCTGGCGTGAATACGCCAGACTCGTCGCATGGAGTGTCTGGACCGACGCACGAACGAGCCCCCGACAGCGAAGCAGCACGCGGCGGCGGGTCGGCGCCGGCAACCGGCGCACCTCGCGCATCACGGCACCCGGGCCGCGCGGCGCTCCCGATCGTGCGGCGGCCGCCGGACGAGGCGCGACACATGAGGCGCATCTCGTCCCTTCAAGTGGCGACGGCCCTGTTCGTCGCGGTGCTGGTCGTCGTGTTGGTCACGTTCGCGACGCTCGCGGTCTCGTCGGCCTCCCGCTCATCGGTCGACGCCACGACGACCACCGGACCGGCCCCGCTCCCCACCCAGCCGACGCTCACCACCTTCGACCCCTGACGCGCGGCCGCACCGGCGCAACGAGCCGTTCACGCGTTGCCGCGGCGCTGCCCTACTCCTACAGTGCGTAGTTCACCTGGGGGCGGGCACGTCGTTTCGACGTCCGCTGCGGCCCTCGCTGACCTCCGGAGTCCGGTTGCGCCCCCGCCTCGTATCCATCCCCCTTGCGGTTGTCGCGCTCGCGCTCGCACCGTCGGCGTCGGACCTGGTTCCCGGAGTCGACCCGGGCGGTGTCGCCCGCGCGGCGGCGTCGCCAGAGCGGCTCGAGCGTCTTCGCGAGCGGATCGTGGCGACGGAGGGCCGCGTGGCGCGCCGCAAGGGCCGCGAGCGCGTCCTGACGACCGACGTGCAGCGCTTCGGGGATCGGATCGACAGGATGGCCGAGCGCATCGCCGAGCTCCAGACACGCCAGGACGGGGCACAGCGTGATCTGGACGCGAGCACCGCCGAGCTCGAGCGAACCCAGTCGGAGCTGCGGACCCAACGTCGGCGGTTGGTGCGGCTGCGCGGCCGGCTCGCCGAGTCCCGCAGGATCCTGGCAGCGCGGCTGGTCGAGCTCTATCAGGCGGACAAGCCGGATCTCGTCGGGGTGGTCGTCGACAGCCAGGGGTTCTCCGATCTGCTCGAACGCGCGGAGTTCCTCCAGAAGATCGGACAACAGGACCGCCGGGTCGTCGGGGCGGTGCGCAACGCGCGGACCGAGGCGGCGAGCTCCGAACGGCGCCTCGCGCAGCTCGAGGGCAGCCAGCGTGCCGCCGCACGCAGGATCGAGGGGCGCCGCAACGAGATCGCGACCGTCAGACGCCGCGTGGTGGCCACCCGTACGGCCGTTGCCGCCGACCGCGCCGATCGCGCCGCCCTCTTGCGGAGCGTCCGCGGAAGTCGGCAGACCGAC
>WLOB01000502.1 GCA_009699505.1 Actinomycetota bacterium
AAGGGCGTGCTCATGCCCCTTCGACCCACCGCGGCGCCGGAACTCATCGGGGGGCGGCACCCCGGCCCGTCGCCGGTCAGCGGCGGAGCAGGCGCACCGCGTGGTCGACCACGGGCGTCAGCACCGGGACGGCCTCGAGCGCGGCCTTCGGCGTCCCGGGCAGGTTCACGACGAGCGTGCGGCCGCGGGCCGCGGCGACGCCGCGCGAGAGCGGCCAGGCGTGGGTGTGCTCGCGCGACTCGAGCCGCAGGGCCTCGGCGATGCCGGGGACCTGCCGGTCGCACGCGTCGAGGGTGGCCTCGGGCGTGACGTCGTCCTCCGTGCAGCCCGTGCCCCCGGCGGTCAGGACGAGGTCGCACCCGTCCTCGTCGGCCATCCGGGCGATCGCGGCGGCGATCGCGGCCCGGTCGTCGCGCACGCGGTCCGTCGTCCCCACGTCGGCCTGCAGCGCCGTGGCGAGCTCGCGCAGCGCGAGGCTTCCGGGGTCGTCCGGCGGGCCCTCGGCGCGCGACGTCGACACGGTCAGCAGCCCGACGCGGATCGGCGGGTCCAGCGGCTTGCGGGCGTCCCGCGCCCCGGGGCGCGCCTGCGCGGGGGACGCGGCGCGGTCGGCGGCCTCGGGCACGCGGTCGGCGGCGGCGGACGCGCCGACCGGTGCGGGCGATGCCGCGGTGCCCGCCGGCGCCACGGCGGCTCCGGACGACCCGGCGGCTCCGGACGACCCGGCGACGACCGACGACGCACCGCCGGCCGCCGGCGAAGCCGCGTCCGCACCGAAGACCCCCGCCGGCGCGCCGTCCGCGTCGCGGAAGCCCGGGTCCCACGGCGCGGGCCCGGCGAAGTCGCCCGTGCGCCCGCCGCTCTTGGCGACGAGGGCGACGGGTCCGACGGCGATGCCGCGCTCGACGCCCTTGACCATGTCGTAGACGTTGATCGCGGCGACGAGGGCGGCGGTCATCGCCTCGATCTCGACACCGGTCTGACCGACGGTGCGGGCCTCCGCCTCGATGCGCACCTGGCCCAGCGCGGGGACGACCTCGGCCCGGACGTCGACCTTCGTGAGGGCGAGCGGGTGGGCGAGCGGCACGAGGTCCGGGACCCGCTTGGCCGCCGTGATGCCGGCGATCCGCGCCACGCCCAGGACGTCGCCCTTGGGCAGGTCGCCGGCGGCGATGCGCGCGGCGGTGTCGGGCGTCGTGGAGAGGAGCGCGGCCGCGACCGCGCGGCGCTCCGTGACCTCCTTGCCGCCGACGTCGACCATCGTGGCCGAGCCGTCGGGCCGCAGGTGCGGCAGGTCGCCGCCGGGGTGGCGCTCCCCCGGCTCGCCGCTCGCGCCGACGGGGGTCGTCGTGCCGGCGGGCGACCCGGGATCGGCCGGCACCGCCGGGGACACGCCGCCCGCGGCCGCGGACGGCGTCGAGGCCGCGGCGGGCGTCGTCGGCGCGTCGGCCGCGGACGCCCGGGAGGCGACGGCCGGCAGCGTCCCCGCCACCCACGCGCGCCGCTCGCCGTCGACCTCCTGCTTCCAGATCGGGGCCTCGGCCTTGATGCGGTCGAGCGCCTCGCGGCCGGCGAGGAACGCCTCGCCGCGGTGGGGCGCGGACACGGCGACGACGACCGCCGCACCGGGCCACGGCACGGCGCCGACGCGGTGCTCCGCGGCCGCGGCGACGGCCCCGTGCTTGGCGACGACCTCGCCGAGGATCACGGCGATGCGCTCGGCGGCCATCCGCTCGTGCGCCTCGTAGTCGAGCTGCGGGACGTCCCTCGGCGTCCCGGCGAAGGTGACGATCGCGCCAGCCTCGGGGCGCGCGACGAGCTCGTAGAGCGCGGTCTGGTCGATCCGCTCCGCGGTCACGCCCGCGCGGACCACGCCGGGCGGCAGGTCGGTCGCCCAGGCGCTGCGGGGCGCCTCGGGCACCGCGCCGGCGGAGGGCGTCTCGCCGGCGGAGGGCGTCTCGCCGGCGGAGGGCGTCTCGCCGGCGGAGGGCGTCTCGCCGGCGGGAGGGGTCGTACCCGCGGAGGGCGTCGCGTCGGCGGGCGCCGCCGCGCCGGCGGAGGGGGCGGCGTCGGTCCCCGCGGCTGCGTCGGCCCCGGGCTCCTCGCCCGGCCTCGGCGCCCCGCCGCTGACCGGCGGGATCAGGGACAGCTCGGCGCCGTCGTGGAGGACCGTCGCCGCGTCGGCGTACTCGCGGTCGACGGCCAGGACCAGCGCGACGTCGCCGGCCGGGGCGGTGACCCCGACGGCCGGCCACACCGCGTCGACGGCCGCCCCCGCCGTCGTCCCGGCGGGCAGCGCGAGCCGGGTGCGACCGACCCCGGCGTGCTCGCGCAGCCCGGCGAAGAGCCGCACGTCGACCCGGACGACGTCCGCCCCCGGCCCCCCGGTCCCCGCGGCCTCGCGGCGCGCGTCGCGCGGCCCGTCCCCGGGCAGGGCGTCCGCGCTGGGGTCCGTCGTCGCGTCGCTCATGTCCGCGGATGGTCGTGGACGGAGCCCCAGGCGTGCGCCCAGCCGTCGGCGGGCTCGAGCGGGACGACGTCGACGACCGCGCCCGCGCGCTGCTCCTCGCCGGGCGGGACGATCGCCAGCGCGTTGGCCTGCCCGAGCGAGCCGAGCAGGTGCGACGCCTGGCCGTCGAGGATCGACACCGCCAGGGTGCCCTCGGGGTAGACCCGCACGCAGGCGCGGCGGGCGGCGGTGCGGCCGGGCAGGCCGACGGTCGGCGCCGTCAGGCGGCCGCGCAGCGGCTCCGCCGGCGGTCGGCCCAGCGCGGCGTCGAGCGCGGCGCGGACGAGGAGCGTCGCGGTGACGAAGACCGAGGCCGGGTTGCCCGGCAGGCCGAGGACGGGGGTCCCGGACGGCAGCGCGCCGAGCCAGGTCGGCTTGCCGGGCTGCAGCGCGATCCGGAAGAGGTCCTGCCGCGCGCCGAGCGCCTCGAGCGCCGGACGGACGTGGTCGTGCGGGCCCATCGAGAGCCCGCCGCACACGACGAGCAGGTCGCCCTGGGCGGCGCGGATCGCGTCGATCGTCGCCGCCCGGTCGTCGGGCACCGCGACCGTCGCGGCGACGTCCGCGCCCCAGGAGCGCACGAGCGCGGGCACCACGACGCCGTTGACGTCGTGGACCGCGCCCGGCGGCAGCTCGGCGTCGGGGCCGGCGCCGCGGACCACC
>WLOB01000503.1 GCA_009699505.1 Actinomycetota bacterium
CGCGGGACGGACTCGCCGTGGACGAGGATGTCGCCCTTGTCGGGGAACATCAGGCCGATCAGGTGCGACAGCAGCACCGACTTGCCGGTGCCCGACGGGCCGAGGACGACGGTGATCATCCCCTCGGGGATGCCGACGTTCAGGCCGTTCATGACCCGGTTGGAGCCGAACGACTTGTAGAGGTCGATGCACTCGATCGACCAGAAGTCGCCCGGGTTGCGCTGCGGGACCGTCATCGGCCCCTGGTGGTAGTCGTAGCCCGACGCGCGGTCGAGCAGCGCCGCGGTCTTGGGGTCGGCCGTGCTCATACGATCTCCTGGGCGATGTCTTCGGCGTTCGTGCCCATCGCGTCGGGCGGGTTGACCATCGCCTGCACGAGCGGCAGGACGCGGAGGAACTGACGGACGGGGCCGTCGTAGGTGGCGCGGCCGTCGGCGATCGCCATGGCGGTCCGGGACCGGCCGGCGGCGAGCTTCTCGAGATCCGGCGTGGCCAGGGCGATCTCGATCGTGTAGTCGGCCGACGCGCCGTCGACGTCGCGGACCTCGATGCGGGCGTCGCGACAGACGAGCAGCAGCCCGGAGCCCTCGACGTCGAGCGAGCGGATGAGGACGTCGTGCCCGATGCGGCCGATGGGCTCGGCGACCTTCGGCTCGTCGGCGGCCTGCTCGAAGACGTCGATCACGGACTCCCACACCTCGCGCGGGTCCGCGGTCGTGCCTGGCCGGTCGTCGCCGGAGGACGTCTGGCGACGGGCGTCGGAGCCGGCGGGGTCTTCGGGGGTGCCGTGCCCCGGGGGGTACACGTCCTCGACGGAGGTCATCGGAGGCCTTCCTTGGGGGCGACGGGAATCCGGAGCAACCTACGGACGTGCTCCACCCCGGCCGTGGGGTTCGACTCCACGGATGTCGTAGAGCGCTGGTGCGCGGGCACATGGCCCCGTACCGTGGGGCGGACGCAGGTGGGGGTGTTCGGAATCACGAGCTGAAGGTTCGGGGTGACGGACGCCACAGATGGCGCGACGTGACGACACCCTGTCAGTCGCTGTGTGACGGACGCCATACTCCGGAAGGGGGATCCTCCCACTCCCGGGGGCGCCGAGGCGCGTCCCGCGCCGCCCCGCGCGGCCCCGCCGGACCGCGCATCGCCCGTCCACGACGGGCGATCCGCTCCCGCGGCCGGCGCGTCGCCCTCGCCGCGACGGGCCCACCCGACCGGGGGGAGCGTCGCCGGGGCCGGCGGGCGGCGAACGCCTCCGCAGGTAGGACGCGGTCACCGCGGTGGTGCCCCGGACACGCCGGACGGGCACGGACGACGACCGGGGACGGCCAGGCGGCGCGCCCTTCGCCCGCCCACCGGCCGCGGGCTCGGCCGAGGGGAGGACGGGCCGCATCGAGGGCCCGCGGCACCCTGCGGCCCGGCCCGCGAGGACCGGAGGCCCGCGCCCGAGGGGCCGCGGCACCCTAGGGCACCCCGGCCCCAGCCTCGACCCGAGGGTGAGGCTGACGGGCCGCGGGTCGCTCAGCCCAGCCCGAGCGGGGCGTACGGGCCGAGGAACAGGTGCTCGAGGACGCCCGTCCCCTGCTCCGTCGCGCCCGAGGCCCGGTCGGTCACCGCGACGTCGCACAGCACCTGGCGGTGCCAGCGCTCACGCTCGCCGGGTAGCGCGGCGGGTCCCGTGCGATCGGCGGCCGGGCGGTCCGTGGCGGCCGCGCGCACCGCGACCACGAGGCCCGCTCAGCTCGGGTCGTCGCCGTCGTCCACGCCGCCGAGGAAGCGGGAGACCGCCTCGGCGCGGTTGCCGGCGTCGAGCTTGCGCAGGATGTTCTTCACGTGGGTCTTCGCCGTGCCCTCGGCGATGACCAGGCGCGCGGCGATCGCCGCGTTCGTCGCCCCCGTCGCCATCAGGCGCAGGACCTCGACCTCGCGGGAGGTCAGGAGCGCCTCGACCTCGGGCCGCGGGTCCGCGCCGTAGCGCGTGCCCGCCCCGGGGTCGCCGCCGGACTCGAAGACGGACTCCATCGCGGCGACGGCGCGGCGCACGCGGTCGCGGGCCCGCTCCGTGCGGTGCTCGACCGCCAGGCGCTCGAACGCCATCCGGTACGCCTCGGCGTAGAGGCGCAGGGCCTCCGCGTCGACCTCGCCGACGGGCGCGGCGCCGCGGTCGGCGTGGATGAAGCCGATCACCTCGCCGTCGCGGACGGTGACGGGAGCGGCGACGTACGAGGTCCACCCCGTGGCGCGTCGCAGGCCGGGGTGGCCGCGCGGATCGCCCTGGGCGTCGGCGACGACGAGCGGCTCGCGCGTGCGCACCATGTCGGTCTCGCGCAGGTCGCGGTCCAGCAGCAGGGGCGCCTCACTGCCCGCCAGGACGATCCCCTCCTCGCGCGACGGGTCGTCGAGGTCGAGCGCGTGGCGGGCGACGAACGTGCCGTCCTCGACCGACGACAGGAGCACGCGGCGGAAGCCGAGGCCGGCGACCGCGCTCGGCGTGTCGGCGATGAGTTCCTCGAGGCGCGAGGCGCGACGGACGGTCGCCACGGCGTCGCGCAGGCGGGCGAAGAGGGCGGACCACCGGCCGTCGAGCTCGTGCTCGACGCGGTCGGAGATGCTGCGCACGTCGAGCAGCAGGTCGACGAGCTGGTCCTGGGTGGCCGCCCAGCGGTCGCGGGAGGGCGGCTCGCGCAGGCGCTCCGCGAGGCGCAGCAGCCGCACGGCGAGCTCGGCCCGGACGGCCTCGGCGTCGTCGAGCACCGTGCGTGCCGACCCGTTCACGGACGGCTGCTCGAGCGCCCGGTCGACGCGGTGGATGACGTCCGTCACCGCCCCCCGCAGCACCGGGTCGCGGAGCGGCAGCACGGGTCCGCGCTGCCGCACGGTGGCCGACGGGCGGGTCAGCACGACCCGGCCGCGTTGCGGGGTCGACGGTGGTGGGCGAGGGACGACATCGGACGGGATGCGGCGGCCCGTCGCGATCGCGAGGACCGTCGGGACGGGCGCACCGGGCACGGACGGACGACGGTCGGCCCCGGTGTGAGGCGCCCACCCTCTCACCCGGACCGGGGCGTGTCGATGGTGTCCGGGTACCGTCGACACGCCCCGGGAGGTGCCCGCGTCCCGCATCCGGAGCACACCGTCCACCTCCCGGCGACGACCCGTCCCGCA
>WLOB01000504.1 GCA_009699505.1 Actinomycetota bacterium
CTGATCCGGCGGGTCGACGGGTGACGGTCGGTGCCGTCGTGCGGTCCGCCGCAACCCTCGGCGCGCTGACCGCCGTCCTGCCCCTGAACGCCGCGATCGTCGGCGCCGCGCTGCTGCGGCCGCGCCCCGCCGCGCCGGCGCACCCGCCGCAGGGCGAGCGCAGGACGATCCTCATCAGCGGCGGGAAGATGACGAAGGCGCTGCAGCTCGCGCGGTCGTTCCACGCCGCCGGCCACCGCGTCGTCCTCGTCGAGACCGCGCGCTACCGCCTGACCGGCCACCGCTTCTCGCGCGCGGTCGACGCGTTCCACGTGGTCCCGCAGCCCGACGACCCCGGGTACGCCGACGCGCTGCTGCGCATCGTGCGGGCCGAGGGCGTCGACGTCTACGTGCCGGTCTGCAGCCCGAAGGCCAGCCGCTACGACGCGCTGGCGCGGGGGACGCTCGACCCGCACTGCGAGGTCGTCCACGTCGACCCGGAGACGCTCGTCACGCTCGACGACAAGGACCGCTTCGCGGCCGCCGCGGCGGAGCTGGGGCTCGCCGTCCCGGACACGCACCGCATCACCGACCCGCGGCAGGTCGCCGGCTTCGCGTTCCCCGACGACGGCACGACGTACGTCCTGAAGAGCATCGCCTACGACCCGGTCCGCCGGCGCGACCTGACGCCGCTGCCGCGTCCGACGCCGGAGGAGACCGCCGCGTTCGCCCGCTCCCTGCCGATCTCGGAGGACAACCCGTGGATCCTCCAGGAGTTCGTCGCCGGCGAGGAGTTCTGCACGCACAGCACGGTCCGGGACGGCCGGGTGCGGCTGCACTGCTGTTGCCGGTCCTCGGCCTTCCAGCTCAACTACGAGCACGTCGACGACCCCGAGATCGAGGCGTGGGTGACGCGGCTCGTCGCAGCGCTCGGCGTGACCGGGCAGGCGTCGTTCGACTTCATCAGGGGCGCGGACGGCGTCGCGTACGCGATCGAGTGCAACCCGCGCACGCACTCCGCGATCACGATGCTCTACGACCATCCCGGCGTCGCGGCGGCGTACCTCGACGACGACGGCGACGAGGTCCGGCCGACTGCCGCGAGCCGCCCGACGTACTGGCTCTACCACGAGCTCTACGACGCGCTCCGGCACCCGACGCGGGCGCCGACCGTCCTGCGCACGATCGCCCGCGGCAAGGACGCGATCTTCGACTCCGCGGACCCGCTGCCGTTCCTGATGGTCCACCACGTCCAGATCCCCCGGCTGCTGCTCTCGAACCTGCTGCGCGCGAAGCCGTGGCTGACCGTCGACTGCAACATCGGCAAGCTCGTCGAGCCGGCGGGGGACTGATGCGGATCCTGCACCTCACGGGGTCGCCGACGAGCGACTTCCACGCGGACCTGTCGCGGCTCTACGCGGCGGACTGCCTGCGCGCGATCGGTGGTGACGAGCGGTACGAGCACCACGTCGCCTACGTCGCGCCGGACGGGACGTGGCGGTTCCCGGTCGCGCCGGAGCGCGCGCCCGTCGTCGATCCCGCCGCCCCGCCCGTCGCGACCGGCCCGCTCTCCCGCGCCGCGATCGACGCCGCGACCCCGATGGCCGTCGGCGACGCGATCGGCCACGTCACCGCGCTGGGCGTCGACGTGATGGTCCCGCAGATGTTCTGTCTCGCCGGGATGACGTCCTACCGCGCGCTGTTCGACGTCCTCGGGATCCCCTACGTCGGCAACGCGCCCGACGTCATGGCCCTGACCGCGGACAAGGCGCGGGCCCGCGCGGTCGTCGCCGCCGCCGGGGTCGACGTCCCGCGCGGCGAGCTCGTCCGCGCGGGCGGGCGGCCGACGGTCCCGCCGCCCGCGGTGGTCAAGCCGGTCGACGCGGACAACTCCGTCGGCGTGGCGCTCGTCCGCGACGCGGCGGGATACGACGACGCGCTGACCGCCGCCCTCGAGCACTCGGGCGCGGCCCTCGTCGAGGCGTACGTCCCCCTCGGGCGCGAGGTCCGCTGCGGCGTCGTCGAGCGGGGCGGCGAGCTCGTCGGCCTGCCGCTCGAGGAGTACCGCGTCGACGACGTGCGGACCGTCGAGGACAAGATCGTCCGCCACGCCGACGGCGAGCTGCGGCTCATGGCGAAGGACGCGGAACGGGCGTGGATCGTCGACCCCGGCGACCCGGTCACGGCCCCCGTCCACGACCTCGCCCGCCGCGCCTACCGCGCGCTCGGCTGCCGCCACTACGGGCTGTTCGACGTGCGGATCGACCCCGACGGGCGGCCGTGGTTCCTCGAGGCGAGCCTGTACTGCTCGTTCGCCCGCCAGAGCGTCCTGTGCGTGATGGCCGACGCGGCCGGGATCCCCCCGGCGGACCTGTTCCGCCAGACCCAGGAGGAGCTCCATGCTGCACGTTGAGACGCTGGACCCCGTCGGCGCCCGGGTGACCGGGGCGCGGCTGCCCGACGTCGACCCGGACGGGATCGACGAGCTGCGGCGGCTGCTGGCCGACCACGGCGTCGTCGTCCTGCCCGGCCAGGACGACGTCACCGACGACGAGTTCGTCGCGTTCCTGCGGCGCTTCGGACCGCTGGCGTTCACGAAGGGCGAGGCCCACGCCCCCGGGCAGCCCGACCTGAACGTCGTCTCGAACGTCGGCCGGACGACGACGCCGAAGAGCACGTGGCACGTCGACACGAGCTACGTCCGCGAGCCGCCGGCCTACACGGCGCTCCGCGCGGTGCACATCCCGGCGGAGGGCGGCGAGACGCTGTTCTCGAACCAGCACCGCGCGTACGAGACGCTGCCGGGCGACCTGCGCGGGACGCTCGAGGGCCGCAGCATCGAGCACGTCGTCACCGGCGTGCAGCTCGAGGACGGCGACGAGGCCGCCGCGTGGCACCCCGTCTTCCGCCCGCACCCGCTGACCGGCCGCATCGGGCTCTTCCTGACGACGCCGGCACGCTGCGCGGCGATCACGGACATGACGGCGGAGGAGACCGAACGGACGGTCGCGGCGCTCTTCGCGCACAGCGTCCGGCCGGAGAACGTCCACGCCCACGCGTGGTCCCCGGGCGACGTCGTCATGTGGGACAACGCCTGCGTCCTGCACCGCGCCGACCACTCGCGCGTGGTCGGCGACCGCGTGATGCACCGCGGCATGGTGGCGTCGCACGGGGCGCCCTTCGA
>WLOB01000505.1 GCA_009699505.1 Actinomycetota bacterium
CTCCCCCGCGACGGCGCTGGCCGCGACGACGGCCGGGCTCTCGCTCGTCGACGACGCCACGACGGTCCGCTACGACCTGGCGCTGGACGGTGCCGACGAGGTCGCGCCGGACGGGTGGGCGATCAAGGGCGGGGGCGGCGCCCACACGCGCGAGCGGATCCTGATCGCCGCCGCGGACCGCTTCGTCTGCGTCGTCGGCGCCGGCAAGCTCGTCGACCGCCTGACCTGGCCGGTGCCGCTCGAGCTGCAGCCCTTCGCCCTGGCGTCGACGCTCGAGCGCCTGCCCGGGGCCGCCCTGCGCGACGCGCCGCCGACCGCGGACGGCGGGGTGCTCGCCGACCTGCCGGTAGCGCTGGACGACCCGGCCGCCGTCGCCGCCCGTCTCGACGCCACGCCGGGGGTCGTCGACCACGGCCTGTTCGCCCCCGACGTGGTCCGCGAGCTGCTCGTGGCGCACGGCGACCGGGTCGAGCACCGGCGGCGCTGAGGGGCGACGGGCGCGGCCCGCCGCCCCTCAGCGCACCGCGTCGAGGTCGTGCGCGAACAGCCCGGGCAGGCCGCCGCTGTGCAGGAACACGGTCCGCTGCCCCGGACGGACGTCGCCGTCGGCCACGGCCGCGACGAGGCCGGCGAGCGCCCGGGCGGTGTAGATCGGGTCGAGCACGACGCCCGCGGTCCGCGCGGCGAGTCCGAGCGCGGAGCGCGCGCCCGGCGTCACGGTGGCGTACCCGTCGCCGACCTGGTCGTCCCGGATCCGCAGGGACGCCGCCGGGGGCGCCCCGCCGTCGCCCGGGAGGACGTGGCCGTCCCCCACGAGCTCGTCCACCAGGCGGGCCACCCGCGCCCGGCCGTCGGGCGTCGCCCCCGTGTCCACGCCGAGCACCCGGTCCGCGCCGAGGGCGGCGACGAGGCCGGCCATCGTGCCGCCGGAGCCGAGCGCCACGACGACGTGCGCGAGGTCCGGCACCTGCTCGCGCAGCTCCTCCCCCGCGGTCACGTACCCGCGGGCCCCGACCGCGTCCGAGCCGCCGAAGGGCAGGACCACGGGCACCCCGCCCCGGGCGCGGACGTCGTCGGCGGCGGCCGCGGCCGCGGCGTCGAGGCCCGCCGCGTCGACGTCGCCGGCCCACGCGATCCGCGCGCCGAGCAGCTCGTCCAGGAGCAGGTTGCCGCGGACCGGGCCCGGTGCGCCGGGGAGCACGAGCACCGCCTCCAGGCCGAGGCGCGCCGCCGCGGCGGCGGTCAGCCGCGCGTGGTTGCTCTGCGGCGCGCCGGTCGTGACGAGCGTCGTCGCCCCGTCCGCCACGGCGCGCGCGACGAGGTGCTCGAGCTTGCGGACCTTGTTCCCGCCGCCGCCGAGCCCCGACAGGTCGTCGCGCTTCAGGACGAGGTCGGCCGGCGCGAGGCCGACGGCCTCCGCCAGCCGCGGTGCGGGCTCGGCCGGGGTGGGCCAGGTGGCGAGGGCGACGGGGGCCGGGCCGGGGGCGCTCACGGCTCAGCGCACCGTCAGGCCGTAGAACGCGTCGCCCGTGTCGAGCAGGAGGCGGTCGCCGCGGCGGACGCCCGGCGGGGCGGCCCAGACGCCCGCGCGGACCCGGCCCGTCCGGACGATGCGGCGGCCGCGGACGAGGCCGACGGCCAGGACGCGGGTCGCGCGCAGGCGGACCGCGGCGCTCCGGGTGATCGTCGCGGGACGGCCCGACGCGGGCAGGCCGAGCCAGTTCGACCGCCGGGCCCGCACCGTGCGGCCGCCGACCCGGACCCGCGGCGCCGGCGAGGCCACGCCGAGGACCGCCGAGCCGAGGCACACCGTCGAGGCGAGGACGCCGCCGGGGGCGCGGACGAGCTGCAGCCGCCACCGCTCCCCGGGCAGCGGGCCGATCTGCTCCGGCACGGCCGCGAACCCGCCGCCGGCGAGAGCCACGACGTTCGTGGCGACGCGGATCCGGTCCCCCGCGCCGCCCTTGTCGTAGCGCTCGACGCGGAAGGCCGCGGGGCCCACCAGCGCGCCGCCGTCCGGCGCGGTCGGTCCCGGCAGCGCGACCGCCGTGACGACGACGGCCGCGTCGCGCACGCGGTCCAGCGGGTCCGTCGTCTCGTCGCACGCGGCCGCCGCCGTCGCCGTGCCCGTCCCGAGGAGGAGCGCGGCGGTGATGAGGGCGAGGACGGATGGGCGTCGCACGGCGCGACCCTATCGGGCGGCCACGGCGGCTCCCGCGCCCGCCCGGCGGGGACCGCGGAGCCCGCCGGGTAGCGTGGGGCGCATGGCCCCGTCGACGTCGACCCGCCGCCGGGTCGCCCGGACCACCGCGGTGCGGCTCGGTCCGACCGGCCGGCGGACGGCGACGGAGCGCCTGATCGGCGAGGAGCCGCTCGAGATCCGGGTCGCCGGCCCCGACGGCCCGGTGCGTGCGACGACGGCGACGATGCGCACCCCCGGGCACGACTTCGAGCTCGCCGCGGGCCTGCTGCGCGCCGAGGGCGTGATCGCCGGTGCGGACGACCTCGCCGAGATCCGGTACTGCACCGACGTCGACGAGCAGCGCTACAACGTCGTGACGGTCCACCTGCGCCGCCCGCCGCGCCGCGACCTGGCCGCGCGCACCCTGATGTCGACGGCCAGCTGCGGGGTCTGCGGGACCGCGTCGATCGACGAGCTCTGCGACCGCGTGCCGGTCGTCGGCGGCGCCGTGACCGTCGACGCGGCGGTGCTCGCCGGCCTGCCCGACGTCCTGCGGGGCGAGCAGTCCCTGTTCGAGGAGACGGGCGGCAACCACGCGGCCGGCGTCCTCTCCGCCGCCGGCGACGCCCTGGTGGTGCGCGAGGACGTCGGACGCCACAACGCGCTGGACAAGGCGCTGGGGGCGCGGATGCTCGCGGGTGCCGGCGTCGGCGAGGACGAGGTCGTCGTCCTCTCGGGCCGCGTGTCCTTCGAGCTCGTGCAGAAGACCGCGGCCGCCGGGATCCCGGTGCTCGTCGCGGTGTCCGCCCCGTCGAGCCTGGCGGTGGAGACGGCGGAGCGCCTCGGCGTCACCCTCGCCGCGTTCGTGCGCGACGGCCGGGCCACGCTCTACAGCCACCCCGGCCGCGTCGTCGGCTGACCCCAGACCGCGACGCGTCGCCCGACGGGCCCGGCCGTCTACCCTGGAGGGGTGGCCCTC
>WLOB01000506.1 GCA_009699505.1 Actinomycetota bacterium
GATCGCCGGCGAGCGCCCCGACTGGGCGTTCGTGAACGTCAACATGCGCCCGTACTACGCCGAGGGCTCCAAGACCCTCGCGTACGAGATCGCCGAGGACCTCGGCTGGCAGACGCCCGACCGCATCGTCGCGCCCATCGCATCGGGCTCGCTGTTCACGAAGATCGGCAAGGGCTTCTCCGAGTGGCAGGAGCTCGGGCTGCTCGACGCCGACAAGCCGCTGCCGATCATGAGCGGCGCGCAGGCCGCCGGCTGCAACCCGGTCGCCCACGCGTTCGAGCAGGGCCAGGACGTCTGCCGCCCGGTCAAGCCGAACACGATCGCCAAGTCGCTGGCGATCGGCAACCCCGCCGACGGCCCGTACGCGATCGAGCTGGCCCGCAAGACGGCCGGCACCATCGACCAGGTCACCGACGACGAGATCCGCGCGGGCATCGCGCTGCTCGCGCGGACGACCGGCATCTTCACCGAGACCGCGGGCGGGGTGACGACGGCGGTGCTGAAGAAGCTCGCCGACTCCGGCCGGATCGGGGCCGACGAGCGCGTGGTCATCGTGATCACGGGCGAGGGCCTCAAGACGTTGGACGCCGTCCGGGGCACCTTCGAGTGCCGCGAGATCGACCCCAACTTCGACCAGTTCGAAGCGACCGCGGAACACCGCACGGAGGTGTCGGTCTGATGGCCGAAGTCACGTTCAAGATCCCGACCCAGCTGCGCGCCGCCACCGGCGGCGAGGGCACGGTCAAGGCGGAGGGCACCACCGTCGGCACGGCGCTGGAGAGCCTCTTCACCGCCCATCCCGAGCTGCGGGGCAGCCTGACGGACTCCGCGGGCGACCTCCGCCGGTTCGTCAACGTCTACCTCGACGGCGAGGACATCCGCTTCGGCGACGGCCTCGGCACGGCGGTCCAGGACCGCCAGGAGCTGCAGATCCTCCCCGCCGTGGCCGGCGGGCGGTAGCAGCACCCCACGGCGGCCTCGCGAGCGGGGCCGCCCCGGCAGGACGGGCGACGAGGGCCGGGCGGATCGCCCGGCCCTCGTCACGTCCTGGCCCGCGTGACGTCCCGGGCCCGTCCACTCGGCCAGTGCCGAGGCCCGCGGGAGCCCGCGCGCCGGGACCGCGGGCGGTCCGTCGCCCGGAGCCCCCACGAGCGCCGGTCCGCGGGGCGGTCCGTCGCCCGGAGCCACCAGGAGCGCCGACGGCGGGCGCCCGGGCGCCCGGTCGCCCGACGCGCCCACGAGCCCCGGCCGCTCAGTCGCCCGACGCGCCGACCAGCACCGGCCGCGGCGCGGGCGTGCGCGAGGGGGTCCGGCGGCGGGCCCACGCGATCGCGGGCTTCTCGACCACGTGCCACGACACGATGGCCAGCACGGTGCTGATGCCCAGCACGAGGCCGATGGCGGCGACGGGCCCGTCGGGGAAGCGCTCCAGCGTGCGCAGCACGTAGATGACGGGGAAGTGCGTCAGGTACACCCCGAAGGACAGCGTGCCGTACCACTGCAGCGGCCCGCGCTCGAAGACGACGGCGCCCGGCAGCCGTCCCGTGGCGACCGCGGCGATGACGAGCGCGAAGCCGATGCTGGCGGGCGTGTCGACGAGCGCCAGGTGCATCGCCGCGGGGCCCAGGTCGGACACGAGCCAGCCGGCCTCGGCGAGGACCAGGGCGGTCCCGGCGGCCGCCAGCGCGACGGTGCCGCGACGCGAGGTCCGGCGGTCGTGGGCGAGCACCGCGACGAGCATGCCCGCGCCGAACGACGCCAGGCGGGCGGGGAGGGTGTGGCGCACGTCCACGCCCCAGCCGTTCAGCGAGGCCAGGCCGAGCACCGTGGCACCCGTCAGCAGGAGACCGCCGCAGGCGACCGCCAGGACGGCCCGGCGCCGGCCGGGGTCCCGCATGCGGGAGGTCAGCGCCGCGACGAGGATCGCGAACAACGGGACGAGCAGGTAGAAGGACGCCTCGACCGCGACGGTCCACGTCGGCGGGTTGAGCCTGCCCATCGCCGACGGGTCGTAGACCTGCAGGAAGAGCAGGAACGACGGGAGGACCGACGCGGGCTGGGCGTAGCCCGAGCCCAGGCCCGCGAGGACCGCGGCGGTCAGGAGGATCGCGATCCAGTACGCGGGCCCCACGCGGGCGACGCGCCGCAGCGCGTACACGCCGAGCCGCGGCAGCGGCCGGCCCTCGATCGCCGCGGCCGCGTACGGCCGGAAGATGAGGTAGCCCGAGAGCACGAAGAACATCGGCATGCCCAGGCGCAGCTGGCCCATCAGCTCGTCCGACAACGTCCCCGGCGTCGCGAGGCCGCGGTCGGGCAGGAACATCCAGACGTGGATCGCGATGATGCCCAGCGCCGCCGCTCCACGCATCCCGTCGAGCGCCCCGAGGCGGGGGCGGCCGGGGCCGGCCGACGGGCCGTCGCCGGGCACGGCGGGTCGTGGTGATGTGGGGGAGGCGCTGGAGGCGATCGACCCAGGCTGTCAACCCCGGGTTCATGCAACCTAAACGGCGCCGATGGGTCCCCTCGGCGTCTCGGGGCCCGCTCCGGCACCGTCTGCGAGGATCGCGGCGTGCAGGACATCGAGATCCGCGGGGACATGATCCGGCTGGGGCAGCTCCTGAAACTCGCCGGCGTCGTCGACTCCGGGGGCGAGGCGAAGGCCGCGCTGCAGGAGGGCCTCGTGACCGTCAACGGCGAGGTCGACGACCGCCGCGGCCGGCAGCTGCACGACGGGGACCTGGTCGCGTTCGGCGACGACGTCCTGCGCATCGTCGCTGCAAACTGAGGGGTTCTGTCCGGCGGCGGATCTAGGTTGCCGCCATGTCGACCGACGCCGCCGCGGACCCGAGCTGGGCGGCCAGCGACCTCCTGGAGCACGCGCGGGCGCTGACGGCACGGGCGTCCGGGATCCGCTCCGCGGCCGCCGGAGACGACGACCTGGTGTCCGGCGTGCGGGAGCTCCACGCCCGGTGCGTGCGCCTCGAGATCGACCCCGTCGTCGCGCGGGTGCCCGCACGGCACCGCGCCCGCCTCGCCGAGGCCTTCGACCGCCTCGCCGGCGCGTCGGACGACCTGGCGTCGATCGTCCTCCTGCGGTGCGTGGAGGCCGGCCCGGCCCCGGACGGTGCGGCGCCCGACCTGCC
>WLOB01000507.1 GCA_009699505.1 Actinomycetota bacterium
AGCGCCACGAGGGCGATCAGGTCGTCGAACTCCGTCGGGTTGACCTGGCGCATCGCCTTGCGCATGCCCTCGGACTCGAACTGGAAGACGCCGACGGAGTCGCCGCGGGCGAGCATCTCGTACGTCGGCCGGTCATCCAGCGGGATCTCGGCGATGTCGATCCGCTCCCCCGAGGAGCCCTCGATGATCTTCAGGGCGTCCTGGATCACGTCGAGGTTGCGCAGGCCCAGGAAGTCCATCTTGAGCAGGCCGAGCTCCTCGATCGGCCCCATCGGGAACTGCGTGACGCGCTTGAAGATCTTGTCGCCGCGCTCGTCGACGGTGCGGGAGTCCGCGATCTGGATCGGCACGACGGACGACAGGTCGCGGTCCGAGATGACGACGGCGGCGGCGTGGATGCCCGCGTTGCGGACCGTCCCCTCGAGGCCCATCGCGACGTCGAGGACCTGCTTGGCGACCGGGTCGGAGTCGTAGGCGGCGCGCAGCTCCGTGCCCTCCGCGAGGCACTTCTCCAGTGGCGGCGTCTTGCCCATGATCGGGTCGGGGATGAGCTTGGCGAGCTTGTCGCCCGTGGCGTAGTCGAAGCCCTGGACGCGCGCGGAGTCCTTCGTGGCGTTGCGCGGCAGCATGCGGCCGAACGTGACGATCTGGGCGACGCAGTCGCGGCCGTACTTGTCCGTCACGTACTTCATGACCTCCTCGCGCCCGCGGACGGAGAAGTCGATGTCGATGTCCGGCATCGACACGCGGTCCGGGTTGAGGAAGCGCTCGAACAGCAGGTCGTACTTCAGGGGGTCCAGGTCGGTGATCCCCAGGGCGTAGGAGATGATCGAGCCGGCGGCCGAGCCACGGCCCGGACCGACGGAGATGTCGTGGTCCTTCGACCACTTCACGAAGTCGTGGACGATCAGGAAGTAGGCGTCGTAGCCCATCTTGTTGATGACCGCGAGCTCCATGTCGGCGCGCTCGCGGGCGGCCGCCGGGATCGGGTCGCCGTAGCGCTCGCGCAGGCCGTCCAGCACGAGCTCCTCGAGGTACGCCTGCTCGTCCTCGCCATCGGGCAGGAAGCGCGGCAGCAGCGAGCCCTCGCCGAGCGGGATGTGGACGTCGCAGCGCTCGGCGATCTCGAGCGTCGTGGGGATGGCGTCGGGCCACTCCGCGAACTGCGCCGCCATCTCCTCCGTGCTCTTGACGTAGAACTCGTTCGTCGAGAACGACATCTTCGGGTTGGCCAGCGTGGACTGCGTCTGCACGCAGAGCAGGGCCTCGTGGGTGTCGTAGTCGTGCTTGTGCAGGTAGTGGACGTCCGTCGTGCCGACGAGCGGCCGGCCGGTCTCGCGGGCGATCCGCGCGATCCCCACGTTGCACTTGTCCTGCAGGTCGATGCCGTTCTTCTGCACCTCGAAGTAGACGTTGTCCCGGCCGACGACGTTGAAGAGGTCGTCGACGTGGGAGCGGGCGCCCTGCTCGTCGTCGTCGGCGAGCGTCGTGCACATGCGCGAGGCGAGGCACCCCGTCAGCACGATGAGGCCGGAGCCGTTCTGGCTCATCTGCGCCAGGTCCACGCACGGCTTGCCGCGCCGGTAGCCCGCCGTGAAGCCCATGGACGAGAGCCGCATGAGGTTGCGGTAGCCCTCTGTCGTGGAGGCCAGCACCGTGAGGTGGTTCGGCTTGGCCTTCTCCTTCGACGCGTGGTCGTCGACGAGGTAGAGCTCGCAGCCGATGACGGGCTTGATGCCCTCCTTCTTCGCCGCCTTGTAGAGCTCGACGACGCCGTTCATGACGCCGTGGTCGGTCAGCCCGATCGCCGGCTGGTCCAGCTCGGCCGCCCGCTTGACGAGCTTGCCGATGTTCGGCTGGCCGTCGAGCAGGGAGTACTCGGAGTGGACGTGCAGGTGGACGCAGGAACCGGAACTCACGCGCCGCACGATAGGCGGCGGGCCGGACGTCGAGCGGGGCCCGCGGGGGCCCGTCGAGGACCCCCTGCAAGTGGCCGGTTCGCGGCCGGCGGGTCAGCGCCGGTCGTCCGGCGGCGGGGTCTGCGCGCGCAGCCGGGCGGCGGCGTCCTCGAGCCCGCGGATGACCTCGTCGGCCGCCTCGAGGCGGCCGCCCGCGAGCAGCTCGCGGGCCCCGCGGGCCAGCTCGCCCATCCGGACGGAGGGGTCCAGCGCCGTGCGGGGGCGCGTGCCGGACGGCAGGTCCGCGCGCTCGTCGAGCGCACCGACGACCGGGCGCTCGTCCGCCGCCACGGCCAGGGCGCGCAGGGCGCGCAGCTCGTCCGCCAGCTCGGCGAGCCCGGCGCGCACGGTCTCGGCCAGGACCTCCCGCTCCGTCGCCTCGGCCTCGAGCGCCTCGGCCATCGCGGCGGCCCGGGCCTCGAGCAGCCCGGCCCGGGCGCGGGCCACGTCGGCGAGGCCCTCGGCGCGCTCGGCGCGGGCCTCCGCGCGCTCGCGGCGCAGGACCTCCTCCCGGACGCGGAGCTCGAGCTCGGCCGCGCGGGCCAGCGGGCCGACGACGGGCTCGGTGCGCGAGACGACCGGCCGCGTCGACGTCGGGGGCTTCGAGGTGCCCGGCCCGATCTCGGCCGGGGCGGACACGACCGCGGCGCGGCCGCCGACGGCGGGTCGGCCGGGGACGCCGGTCGAGGAGGAGCCCGCGGGCGCCACGCCCGGGGTCAGGAGCCCGAGGGCGAGCCGCCGCGGCCGCGCGTGGCCGCGTAGGCGCCGCCGCAGGCGGCGGCGAGCACGAGGACGATCGCGCCCTTCTTCGCCTTGGACCGCAGGCCGAGCCGCTTGGCGACGTACCACTTGGCCGCCTTCCAGGTGGCCCAGCCCAGCAGCGTGTAGAAGCCTCGTTCGGAGCGGCGCATCGACCGCACACTAGCCAACGGGGCCCGCCGGACGGCGGCGCCGGGGACGCGTGGGCGCCGTCCTGCACCGGGGCTCGCCCGCCCAGGGTCCCCCGTGCCCCGACGCCGGTCGCCCGCACCGCGACCGGGGCCGGGTGCGGGCGACCAGGGCCGGGTGCGGGCGACCGGGGCCGGGTGCGGTCCCGGGTGCCGGCGGCGCGGGGCGCGGCCGGCGACGGGGGGCGCGCCCCCGCCGGTCAGCTCTCGGTGCCGGTGCCCGTGTCGATCTTGC
>WLOB01000508.1 GCA_009699505.1 Actinomycetota bacterium
GGCACCAGCGCCAACTGGTGCCCCAAGGTTCAGGCGACATTCAACGTCGTCACCCGAGATGCGGATAGAAACGCACCCGTGATCATAGACGTCTCATCGGCGGCGCACATGCGCGTCGTCGGTCGGCGGCGATCACGGGATCGCCGAACTCGGGCGCTTGCCAGACGGTGGGGCATCACGCCACGCCATGACCATCGACGCGGACCCGGCGCCGCACCCCGGCGCCAGCACCGTGGCTCCCGATCTGGACGCCCTCTGGGCGGCCGTGGTCTCCGACGCCCGGAACCAGATCGGCGACACCTCGTGGGACAGCTGGCTCGGCGTCCTGCGGCCCGTCGGCGTAGGACCCCAGCGCATCGCCGTCGACGCGCCCCACCACGCGCGGACCTGGATCGAAGCCCGCCTGTTCCCCCTGCTGGCCGCCAGCGCGTCGCGCGTCCTGCAGCGCCATGTCCGGGTCGTCTACGCACCCGGCACCAGGGAGGCCCGACCCGGACGCCCCCGTCGGCCCTCCCGACGAGGGGCCGAGGCCCGAAGCACCGCGGACCTCCTCCCCGACCACCTCCTCGAACGCACCGATCCATCACCTCCGGCGACGCTCCTCCCGCCGCGGAGCACGATCGCCGCCGTCCCGGCCGCGCTCCTCTGCTCGCGAGGACGCGAGGACGCCGCCTTGACCGGACGTCATGCGCGCTACGCCCAGCACCCGTCGCTCCATCCTGGGGAGCTGACGCCACGAGACGTCCTCTGCGCCGCGACCCTCTACGCGGCCGCGACGCACCACACCACCGCCTCCACCACGGACCGCGACCTCAGCACCACTGCAGCAGCGCTCTGGCGCGCCCTCGACCCGGACCGTCGAGGCGACCGGCGACCTGGGTGGGACGCACTCCGGTCCCTCCGATCCGGACTGACGCGCATCTCCGCGTACTGGGCTGCCCACGTCCCCGGCACCCGCCTGGAGATCGCCGTCGAGCCCGGGGAGTGGATACCGGCGCACGATGCCCCGGCCGGTTTCGGATCCGGGGGACGTCGCCCGACGATCCGCATCACGCTGCCCCCGGTGGCCCTGGCCGCTCTCCGGGGCTGGCAGCGCAAGGGGTGGCGCGGCCGTCCCCCCGACGGGTACGCCCTGCTGCGGCTCGACCACCTCCGGCGCATCCGCTGCGCCAGCGAGCTCTCGACGTACGTCATCTTCGATTCCCTGCCCGCCCAGGACGCACGGGGCCGGCGCCTGGCCCTCCGCGAGCTCCCCGCCGCGCGCGAGGCCGGAGGGTCCCGACGGACCCTCCGACTCTCCGGGACGGGCATCGGGGAGCTCGGCGAGCGGCTGGGGATCCGCCACGCCCGCCGCAACCGGCGCGCCCAACGCCTGATGCTCAACCTCCTGCGCCTGGCGGGCGAGGTCGCCCCCGAGCGCTTCGGCCGCCCGGCGGTGCGCATCACCGGAACCGGGGTGGTGGAGCTCGTCGTCCCCCTCCGCGACACCAGCCAACCGCGTGCCGCCGACGACCGCGACGCGCTGCAGGACATCGCCGACCGGCAACTCCGACGCGCCATCGCAGAGGCGGGGGTGCTCGTGGCGTTCCCCGAGCACCTCGCCACGAGCTCGGGGCGCGGACCACCCGCCCGGTAACCGCCGGCCGCCCCGAAACACCGAAGTGCTCCTCGTGCCCGACCCCGTCGGGCACGTCGTCGTTGCGCCATCGGCACGCCGGTCGCTGGTGCCGCGGAGGACCAGGCGCCCTGAGGCGACCTCGGCGACCTCGGCGTGGCGTGCAGGCACACCGGCGGTGCCCGGTCGCCCCGGTCGACCGTCGCCGCGTTCTTGAACACCACAGGGTCGGGGCGATGTGCACCGCTGGGTCGCGGCAGTGACCCAGCCAACAACGCCACAGGGTCGCGGAGCGTTCGTCTCGGCGGATCTCCAGGCGCCCACTGGCGGCACGAGACCCGTGCGGATCGGGAGACACCTTTTGTAGAACACCTCACGAGAGACCACGGGCGCCGGGCGCCCGTTCCTCTCAACAGACTTGCGTGATCCTTGACCACAAGGCCCGGCTCGCCGGGTGCGTGCGAGACTCGGATCGTCGCGGTCCTCACACGCTTCAGCCATCGGCAGGTGCCGCCGCCGCCTTGCCTCAACGGAAACCTTCGATTGACCACCGATCCCCTTCCAGTCGCCGTGGAGACGTACTTCGCGGCGACCAACGCGTTTGACCGCGACGCCGTCCTGGCGACCTTCACGCGGAACGCGAGAGTCAACGACGAAGGCCGGCTCGTGTCGGGCCTCGACGAGATCGCCGCATGGTTCGACGAGATCGTCGCTGCGTACCAACCGCAGTTTCGGCTCGCCACCAGCACGGTCGAGAACGAATGGCTCGTCGTCTCGACCGCCGTCTCCGGCACGTTCCCCGGAGGAGAGGTCCGACGAGCCCACCGCTTCCTGCTCTCCGGCGCCCGGATCGCCGTCCTGGAGATCCACGACTGACCGAGTCGGGCTTGCGCGCCGCGCCGCGTCCTGGTTAGGCTCGTCACCACGTTGGCACTCTCGAGGTGAGAGTGCCGACCGCCGTCTTTCACGCAACACGAAGTCCGGAGGGACCTATGTCCATCTCGCTGCAGCCGCTCGGCGATCGCCTGATCGTCCGTGCCATCGACGAGGAGCAGACGACCGCCAGCGGTCTGGTGCTCCCCGACACCGCCAAGGAGAAGCCCCAGAAGGGCGAGGTCCTCGCCGCCGGCCAGGGCCGTTGGGACGAGGACGGCGAGAAGCGCATCCCGCTCGACGTCGCCGTCGGTGACGAGGTCCTGTACTCGAAGTACGGCGGCACCGAGATCAAGGTGGACGGCGAGGAGCTCCTCGTCCTCCGCGAGAGCGACGTCCTGGCCAAGGTCACCGGCTGACGCCGGCCTGACCTCCGAGACTGAAGAAAAGGAACACTCACATGGCGAAGCAGCTCAAGTTCGGCACGGAAGCGCGTGCGGCCCTCGAGGCCGGCGTCGACGCCGTCGCCAACGCCGTCAAGGTCACGCTCGGTCCCAAGGGCCGGTACGTGGTCCTGGACAAGAAGTTCGGCGCCCCGACGATCACGAACGACGGTGTCACGATCGCTCGTGAGATCGAGGTCGAGGA
>WLOB01000509.1 GCA_009699505.1 Actinomycetota bacterium
CCACGTGGCCGAGAAGGCCGGTCTCGGCAAGAAGGACGCGCAGGCCGCCGTCGACGCGGTGCTCGACACGATCACCGACGCGCTGTCCCGCGGGAGCGACGTCACGTTCTCGGGCTTCGGCAAGTTCTCCGTCGCCGAGCGCAGCGCCCGCAAGGGGATCAACCCCGCCACCGGCGAGCAGATCGACATCGCGGCGAAGAAGCTGCCGAAGTTCTCCGCCGGCGCCGCGCTGAAGAAGTCGGTCGCCTGAGGACCCAGGTCCTCGACGACCAGTCGGCTCCCGGGTTCGGGGACCGGCTGGCGTCCGCGGTACGGCGACGCGAGAGCGCGATCGCCGTCGGGCTGGACCCCGACCCCGCCCGTCTGTGGCGTGGCGGGGTGGCCGTCCCCCCGGGAGCGGACCCCGCCCGAGCCGCCGCGTCCGCCGTGGCGGACCACTGTCGTCGCGTCCTCGACGCCACGGCCCCGGCCTGCGTGGCCGTGAAGCTCCAGAGCGCCTCCTTCGAGCGCCTCGGCCCCGACGGCCTCCGCGCCCTGCGCGACGTCGCCGAGCACGCCCGGTCGCTCGACCTCCTCGTCCTCCTCGACGCCAAGCGCGGGGACATCGACGTCTCCGCCGCCGCCTACGCGGCCGCCGCCTTCGACGGCGTCGACACCCCGTGGGGCCCCGTCCCCGGCACCGCCGCAGACGCCGTGACCGTCGCCCCGTACATGGGCCGCGACAGCGTCCGGCCGTTCGTCGACGCGGGGCGCGCCTCCGGTGGCGGCGTCTTCGTCCTCGTCCGGACGTCGAACCCCGGCGCGGCGGACCTGCAGGAGCACCCGATGGAGGACGGCGAGCCCGTCTGGGCCCGCGTCGCCCGGATGGTCGCGGACCTCGGCGCACCGTCCGTCGCCGGGACCGCCCCGATCTCGGACGTCGGGGCCGTCGTCGGCGCCACCGCCCCCGAGCGCCTGCGTCGCCTGCGCGAGCTCATGCCGAGCACGCCGTTCCTGCTCCCCGGGGTCGGGGCCCAGGGCGGCCGCGTCGAGGACCTCGCCGCGGCGTTCGCCCCCGGGCCCGGCTCCGCCATCGTCACCGCGTCGCGCTCCGTCGTCGGCGCGGGCGACGGGGACGACGATCCCGCGCCCGCCGCCCGGCGCGCCGCCGAGGAGCTCCGCGCCCTCGCCGCGGCGCTGTGACCGTCGCGGCGTCGGCACGCCCTCGGCCCCCGGCGGCCTATCCTTCCCGCGATGCCGCCGCGCAGCCCGTTCCGCGTGGTCCCGCCCCTCGCCCTGATCGCGGTCCTCGTCGCGGTCTGGCTGCTGGCCCAGCCCGCCTCGGACGACCCGGCGGACCGGCCGGTCGCGGGGACGACCACGACGTCCGCCCCGACGACCACGCGGCGCACCTACACCGTGCGTCCCGGGGACAACCTGTCGTCCGTGGCCACGCGCTACGGCCTCGACGTGCAGCAGCTCATCGAGCTGAACCCCCAGGTCGACCCGCAGGCGCTCCGGACGGGCCAGCGGATCCGGTTGCGGCCGCGTGACTGACGTCTGCCGCCGCGCCGCCCTCGTCGCGCTGCGCGTCCTCCTCCTCCCGCTCGTCGTCCTCTCCGGGCTCCCGGCCGCCGCCGGCGCCGCCGACGACCCGCCCGACGTGCAGGCGCCGGCGGCGATCGTCGTCGAGCTGTCCACGGGCGACGTCGTCTACGGCCGCCGACAGGACCAGCAGCGCGGCATCGCGTCCACGACGAAGCTCATGACGGCCCTCGTGGCCCTCGAGCGCGAGCGCGACCTGTCGCGGCGCTTCACGGTCCCGCGCTACGCCGCGAGCGCGGGGGAGTCCCTCGCGAACCTGCAGGCGGGCGACCGGATGACGATGCGCGACCTGCTCGGCGGGATGCTCCTGCCGTCGGGCAACGACGCCGCCGAGGCGATCGCGAAGGCCGTCGCGGGCTCCGTCCCGGCGTTCGTGGAGCTCATGAACGACCGGGCCCGGGCCATCGGCCTCGACGCCCGCTTCCGCAACCCGATCGGCCTGGACGCCGACGGCCACCACGCCAGCGCCGCGGACCTCGTGAAGATCACGCTGCTCCTGCGGCGCTACCCCGACTTCAAGGAGATCGTCGACCGCCGCTCGATGACCCTGGGGTCCGCGAGCCCGGCGATCACCGTGATCAACCGCAACCGGCTCGTCCAGCAGTACGGGTGGGTCGACGGCGTGAAGACCGGGCACACCCGCGCGTCGGGCTACGCCCTCGTCGGCTCGGGGCGCCGCCGCGGCATCTCCGTCATCAGCGCCGTCCTCGGCGACGGGTCCGAGGACGCCCGCGACAGCGACAGCATCGCGCTCCTGCGCTACGCGACCTCGCAGTACGACCGCGTCCGGCCCCTGCGCCGCCTCGCCGTCGCCGGTCGGCTGCCCCTCCGGTACCGCGACGAGCGCGTCCGGGTCGTCGCGGCCTCCACCGTCACCCGGACGGCGCGCAAGGGCGAGCGCCTGCGGACCCGCGTCGTCGGGCTGCCCCGCGACGTCGAGGGGCCGCTGCCACGCGGTACCCGCCTGGGCACGATCGAGGTGATCCAGCGCGACCGCGTCGTCGCGCGGGTCGCCGCCGTGACCGCCGGGGACGTCGCCGCCGCCACGTTCTGGGAGCGGCTCGACGATCACCTCCAGCGCGGCTGGGTGCGCTTCCTGATCGGGCTGGCCGTCGTCTGCCTGATCGTCCTCGCCGTGCTCGTCGGGCGCTCCCGGCGGACCCGCGGGGCGGGCCGCGGCGGGCGCCGCAGCGGCTCGCCGACCCCGTAGGGTGGCCCCGAGCGATGATCATCACCGTCACCCTGAACGCGGCCATCGACCGGTCGCTGGTCGTGCCCAACATCCGGCTCGGGCACCGGCACCGCGCGGTCGAGCAGACCACGCTCGCGGGCGGCAAGGGCGTCAACGTCGCCCGCACCCTGAAGACGCTGGGCCAGCCCGTGATCGCGACGGGCTTCGCGGGCGGCGCGACGGGCACCCGCATCGTCGAGCAGCTGACCCGCGAGTCCATCCTGAACGACTTCGTCCGCATCGCCGACGAGTCGCGCACGAACACCGCGATCTTCGACCCGACCTCGGGCGTGCAGACCGAGGTCAACGAGAAGGGCCCG
>WLOB01000051.1 GCA_009699505.1 Actinomycetota bacterium
AAGTCCCCCGCCTGGCAGGACGTCGACGGTGCGTGCAGCGGCTACCTCGTCGAGGAGGACGGCTACACGCTGCTCCTCGAGTGCGGCAACGGCGTGTTCGGCAAGCTGCGCGCGCACATGGACTACGTGGACCTCGACGCCTGCGTGATCTCGCACTGCCACGCGGACCACACCCTGGACCTCGTGCCCTACAGCTACGCGCTGTCCTTCGCCCCGCGGCAGCAGCCCGTCCCCGTGCCGCCGTGGCCCGGCACCGACACGCCGGCCCGCCCGCGGCTGCACCTGCCGCCCGGCGGCGAGAAGGTCATGCGCACCGTGATGACCGCGTGGGGGATGCCCGCGCTCGTCGAGCAGGCCTTCGCCTCGAGCGAGTACGACCCCGAGGAGACGCTCCACCTCGGACCGTTCGAGGTCCGCTTCCGCGCCGTCCCGCACTTCGTCCCCGCCTACGCCGTCGAGGTCGTCTCGAGCGTCACCGGCGGCCGGTTCGTCTACGGCTCGGACTGCGCGCCCAACGAGGACCTCGTCGAGTTCGCGACCGGCGCCGACCTGTTCTTCGTCGAGGCGACGCTCCCGCGCCCGGAGCGCGCCGGGCCGCGGGGCCACCTCACGGCCGCGGAGGCCGGCGAGGCCGTCCGCCGCGCCGGCGTCACCCGCGCCGTGCTGACGCACATCTCCGACGAGGAGGACCCGGTCGTGGCGCTCGAGCGCGCCACGGAGACCGCCGGCGGCATCCCCGTGGAGATCGCGGTCGCCGACGCGCTCTACGAGCTCTAGCGGGCGGCGCCAGGCGTCCGTGGACGCGTCGGATCCCGGCACGGGCGACGCTCGGCGGTGCGGGGCACGGCTCTCCCGTCGCCCGCACCGACCTCCTCGGTCCACGAACACCTGGCATCCACCCGCAGGTCGGGGAGGGGCCGCGGGTAGATTGGCCGCATGCGTTCCCGTGAAGGCGACCTGTTCGCCAACTTCGAGCGGGTCCGTCGCGAGATGGACGAGCTCTTCGGCGGCGTGCTCGACCGCGGTCTGCACGGTCGCACGCACCGGTCCGGCTTCGAGCCCGCCGTCGACGTCTTCTGCGAGACGCCGGCGGACGGCGAGCCGCGGGTCGTCGTGCACGCGGAGCTCGCGGGCATCGACCCCGACCGGGTGGCGCTCGAGATCCGCGGCAAGGAGCTCGTCCTGGCCGGCAGCCGCGCCGCCGGGGAGGCCGAGGGCCGCGCGTACCAGCAGGTCGAGATCGGCACGGGGGCGTTCCGCCGGTCCGTGCCGCTGGGGGTCGAGGTCCACACGGACCGCGCCCGCGCGACCTACCGCGACGGCATCCTCCGCGTCGAGCTGCCGATCAAGGACGACGACGCACCGTCCGACCCCGCCCCGGACGAGGCCGGCTCGTGATCGAGATCGTCTCGGACCCCGGCGCGGGTCAGGTCGTCGAGATCCAGGGCGAGGGGGAGTCCGGCGTCCGCGGGCCGCTGCCCGTCCTGCCCCTGCGCGACGTCGTGCCGGTGCCGGACACGATGCTGCCGCTCGCGGTGGGGCAGGAGCGCTCCGTCCGCCTCGTCGACGACGTCCTCGCCGGCGACCGCCGCCTCGTGCTCGTCACCTCGCGCGACGCCGCCGTCGAGGCGCCGGGACCCGAGGGCATCCACGAGGTCGGCGTCGTCGGCCACATCGTCCGGATGCTCAAGGTCCCCGACGGGACGCTGCGGCTGCTCGTCCAGGGCACCCAGCGCGTCCGCCTCACGCGCTTCACGAAGACGGAGCCGTACCTCGTCGCCGAGATCGAGGAGCTGCCCGACCAGCTCGGCCCGGAGGGGGAGGACGGCTCGTCGCCCGAGCTCGTCGCCCTGCACCGCAGCGTCCAGGAGACGTTCTCGAAGATCGTCGAGGCGGTGCCGTACCTGCCGGAGGAGCTGCAGATCGCCGTCGCGAACATCGACGACCCGGTCGCCCTCTCCCAGCTCATCACGGGCTCGCTGCGGATCGGCACGGACGACAAGCAGGAGCTCCTCGAGCAGGTCGACGTCCAGGCCCGGCTGCGCCGTCTGATGGCGATCCTCGCCCGCGAGCTCGAGGTGATCTCGATCGGCTCGGAGATCCAGTCGCAGGTGCAGTCCGAGCTCGACAAGGGCCAGCGCGAGTACGTCCTGCGCCAGCAGCTCAAGGCGATCCGCGAGGAGCTGGGGGAGGAGGACCCGCTCGAGGCCGAGCTCGCCGAGCTCCGGGAGCAGCTCGACGCGCTGGACCTGCCCGAGGTCGTCGCGACGCAGGCCGACCGCGAGCTGCACCGGCTCGAGTCGATCCCCCAGGCCTCCGCCGAGCACGGGGTCGTCCGCACGTACCTCGAGTGGATCGTCTCCCTGCCGTGGAACGACCGCACGCGCGACGACCTCGACCTGCACCGCGCCCGCGAGATCCTCGACGCCGACCACCACGGGCTCGAGGACATCAAGGACCGCATCCTGGAGTTCCTCGCCGTCCGGCAGCTCAAGCCGGACGCGCGCGGGTCGATCCTCTGCCTCGTCGGACCGCCGGGCGTCGGCAAGACGTCGCTGGGCAAGTCGATCGCGCGGGCGATGGGCCGCAACTTCGAGCGGATCTCCGCCGGCGGCGTCCGCGACGAGGCCGAGATCCGCGGTCACCGCCGCACGTACATCGGCGCGATGCCCGGGACGATCATCCGCGCGATGCGGGACTCGGGCTCGAGCAACCCGCTCCTGATGATCGACGAGATCGACAAGATGGGCTCCGTCGGCTCGGGCGGCGGTCCGGAGTCCGCGATGCTCGAGGTCCTCGACCCGGAGCAGAACGACACCTTCCGGGACCACTACCTCGACGTGCCGTTCGATCTCTCGCGGGTCATGTTCGTGACGACCGCCAACACGCTCGACACGATCCCCGGCCCGCTCCGCGACCGCATGGAGATCATCCGCCTGGCCGGCTACACCGCGCAGGAGAAGCTCGAGATCGCCAAGCGCTACCTCGTGCCGCGCCAGCTCGAGCGCCACGGCCTGCGCCGCTCGTGGGTCGGCTTCGGCGACCCGGCGCTGCGGACGCTGATCGAGGACTACACGCGCGAGTCCGGGGTGCGCAACCTCGAGCGCGAGATCGGCCGGGTCGTGCGCAAGATCGCGCGCGAGATCGTCGAGCAGGAGCAGGACGACGATGCGCCGCCGGCCAAGCCGAAGCGGCTGACCGTGTCGCAGGCGCGCGTCGAGGAGCTCCTCGGCCGCGGCACGTGGGCGGGCGCCGACGAGGCGCTGCGTCGCCGCACGCGCCGCGCGGGCGTCGCGACCGGCCTCGCGTGGACCCCGGTCGGCGGCGACGTGCTCGTCGTGGAGGCCGCCGCGATGCCGAAGTCGGGGTCCCAGCCGACGCTCACGACCACCGGGCAGCTCGGCGACGTCATGCAGGAGTCCGTCCGGGCGGCGCTGACGTGGGTCCGCGGCAACCTCGCGGGGGTCGCCCCGGAGGTCGCGCAGGACTGGTTCTCCCAGCACGACCTGCACGTCCACGTCCCCGCCGGGGCGACGCCGAAGGACGGCCCGTCGGCGGACATCACGATCGCGACCGCCATCGTCTCGCTGCTCACGGGCCGCGAGGTCGCGCAGCACGTCGCGATGACGGGCGAGATCACGCTGACGGGCGAGGTCCTGCCGATCGGCGGCCTGAAGGAGAAGGCGCTCGCGGCGCAGCGCAACGGCGTGCGGTGCGTCATCGCACCACGCGAGAACGAGCGCGACCAGGAGGACATCCCCGAGCCGCTGCGCTCGCGGATCGACTTCGTCTGGGTCGACCGGGTCGAGCAGGTCCTCGAGGCCGCCCTCGGCGGTTTGCCCGTGGGGCCCCGCGGGTAGCGAAACGACAGCAGTCACCGGGCTTGCGCGTGCAGTCGCGCGGAACTCCGGTGGCCCGGTGCGCGGAGCGGTAGGCTCACGTGCGTTCGGCCTCACCACCCCAAGACGGAGGACCATGGCGTTGAAGACGCAGTCCAAGAAGCAGCGGAAGATCCAGGCGAAGGCCGCCAAGAAGAGCGCGAAGCAGCTCGGCAAGCGGGCGTCGAAGAAGGTCGCCGCGCGTGAGGACGCCGTGCGCAACCTGATCGAGAACCAGGATCTGCACGACGACCTGCGCAACCTGGCGGAAGCCGCGAAGACCGCCTACGCCCGCGTGTCGACGAACCCCGCCGCGATCCTGCAGGACAAGAAGGTCCACAGCGAGCTCCGCGCCGGCACCAGCGCGCTCCTCGACGCGAAGGGGCAGCTGAACGGCAAGCCCGCCAAGAAGAAGAAGGGCGGCTTCGGCGGCCTCTTCCTGATCGTCGTCGGCTCCGCCGTCGCCGTCGTCACGGTCCCGGCGCTGCGCACGAAGGCCCTCGACCTCGTCTTCGGTCCCGAGGAGGAGCTCGACTACTCCGTCGGCTCCGCCGCCGGCTCCACGTCGGCCAACGGCAACGGCTCGGCCGCCAGCACGACGTCCACGCCCGTCAGCGGCAGCTGACCCCCGCACCACCGGGCGCGCCGCACGGCGCGCCCGCACCGCGGGCCTTCGGCCCGCGTCCCGACGGCCCCGAGAGGGGCCGTCCGTCGTGCGTGGGCCGGGTTTCGCTCGGCTGGCCAGCCAGCCAGGTATCCTCGTCCCGTGGCGACGGAGGAGACCAGACGGCAGCTGGCGACGGACAAGGCGCTGCGCATCGTCGACGCCATGCGCTCCAGCGTCGCCCGCCGCGGCGTCGCCGGGTCGACCTTCGACCACGTCGCCCGCGAGGCCGGGGTCTCCCGCGGCCTGCTGCACTACTACTTCGGCTCGAAGGAGCGGCTGCTCGTCGAGGTCGCCAAGCGCGACTCCGAGGTCCGCTTCGCCGCGATGGCGTCGGCGCTCGAGCACGCGACGTCGGCCGGCCAGCTCGTCGACCAGTGGGTCCGCTCGCTCCAGGCGACGGTGAAGCACGAGCCCGAGTTCGTGTCCATGCTGCTCGAGCTCTACACGCTGGCCCAGCGCAACCCGGAGATCGCGGACGAGCTGTCGTCGCTCATGCAGGGCATGTCCGACGCGCTCGCCCAGCGCAGCCGCCGGCTCGAGGCCGACGGCGTGATCCGCCTCGCCGCCAGCCCGGAGGTCGTCGCCGACGTCATGCTCGGCTTCGGCTACGGCATGGCGCTGCGGCTCCTGGCCGAGCCCGGCCGCGACATGGACGAGGCGATCGAGGTCGCCGCGACCGCCGCGCGCGGGCTGTACCAGGACGTCTGAGACCGGCGCCCGGGCGGCCTGCGCGCCCCTCGACGGGGCGCGCGCGTGCTCAGTCCTGCGGCTTGGGGGAGACCCAGTCCGCGGCCAGCCGGCCGGCGAAAAGCGCGACGAGCTCGTCGATCGCCACGCGGGTCTGCTCGAGCGAGTCGCGGTCGCGGACGGTGACCGTCCGGTCCTCGAGGGTCTGGTGGTCCACGGTCACGCACCACGGCGTGCCGATCTCGTCCTGGCGGCGGTAGCGCTTGCCGATGGCGCCGGACTCGTCGTACTCCGTCTGGCCGACGCGGCGCAGGAGGTCGCGGATCTCCTTCGCGACCTCGGGCTGGCCGTCCTTCTTCACGAGCGGGAAGACGGCGACCTTGATCGGCGCCAGGCGCGGGTGCAGGCGCAGGACGGTGCGCACGTCGCCCTCGACCTCCTCCTCGTCGTACGCGTCGACGAGGAACGCGAGCGTCGCGCGGCCGACGCCGGCGGCCGGCTCGATGACGTGGGGGACGTAGCGCTCCTTCGAGGCCTCGTCGTAGACCTCGATCTTCGTCTTCGCGCCCTTGGCGTGCTGGGTCAGGTCGAAGTCGCCGCGGTCCGCGACGCCCTCGAGCTCGGACCAGCCGATGGGGAAGAGGTACTCCACGTCGGCGGTGCGCGAGCTGTAGTGCGACAGCTCGTCCTCGTCGTGGGGGCGCAGGCGCAGGTGGTCGGCGCGGACGCCGAGGTTCGTGTACCAGTCGAAGCGCGCCTGCTTCCAGTGCTCGTACCACTCGGTCGACTCGGCGGGCGGGACGAAGAACTCCATCTCCATCTGCTCGAACTCGAGGGTGCGGAAGATGAAGTTGCCCGGGGTGATCTCGTTGCGGAACGACTTGCCGATCTGGGCGATGCCGAACGGCGGCTTCTTGCGCGAGATCGCGAGGACCTGCTTGAAGTCGACGAAGATGCCCTGCGCGGTCTCCGGGCGCAGGTAGACCGTGGAGGCGGACTCCTCGACCGTGCCGATCTGCGTCTTGAACATGAGGTTGAACTCGCGCGGCTCGGAGAGCTCGCCGCCGCATACGGGGCAGACGACGGCGGCGGGATCCTCGCCGGCCTCGACCGCGGCCTCCTGCAGGTGGTCCAGGCGGAAGCGCTTCTTGCACTTGCCCAGGCACTGCACGAGCGGGTCGGAGAACCCGTCGAGGTGGCCCGAGCTCTGCCAGACCTTCGGGTGCTGGATGATCGCGGAGTCCAGCGCGACGACGTCGTCGCGGTCCTGGAGCATCGCCTTCCACCACTCGGCCTTCACGTTCTGCAACAGCAGCACGCCGTAGTGGCCGTAGTCGTAGGTGTTCGCGATGCCGCCGTAGATCTCCGAGGCGGGGAAGACGAAGCCGCGCCGCTTGCAGAGGGCGACGATCTTGTCCATGGTGACGACGTCGGAGGGCATGGCGAGAGGGTACGGGCTCCCCGCGCGACCCCGTGGCCCGGGCCCGCGGCGCCGGACGGACCGTCGACCCGGCGCGCGGCCGCGGCACCGTCGGACGGGCGCACGCGGACGGACGTCGGACACCCCGGCGCAGCGGTCCGACCGCGGGTAGGATCGCGCCCATGCCGCTGCGCCGATCGACCCGTCAGGCCCCGCCACCGAAGCTCGAGCTGCGGGGCCGCCTGGAGCGCCAGAGCCTCCGCGCCCTCGGCGCCACCGGGGGACCGAACCGGCGCGTCAGGCTCCGGCGCCCGATCCGGCTCGACGGGCAGACGCTCGACGCCCCGACCCAGGCGATGCTCGCGCTCCGCGACCGCCTCGGCTACCCCGCCTGGCACGAGCAGCCGGTGCCGCAGGCACGTGCCACGATGCGCCACGAGGCGCTCGTCGCCGCGGGCCGCCCGATCGCCGTCGCCGCGGCGGACGACCTCGAGGTCGACGGCGCCACGGGCCCGCTGCCGGCACGGCTCTACCGCCCCGGCGGCGCGCGCAACCCCGCGCTGACCTGGCAGCCGGCGGCCGACCGCCTGCCGCTGCTGCTCTTCTTCCACGGCGGCGGATTCGTCCTGGGCGACCGCGACTCGCACGACGCGGTCTGCCGGCTGCTCTGCTCGGCGGCGGGCATCCTCGTGCTGTCCGTCGAGTACCGCCTCGCCCCCGAGCACCCCTGGCCGGCCGCGCCGGAGGACGGGCTCGCCGCCTGGTGGTGGACCGTCGACCACGCGGAGGAGCTCGGCGCGGACCCCGAGCGCCTGGCGGTCGGCGGCGACAGCGCCGGCGGCAACCTGAGCGCCGTGGTGGCGCAGGACGCCGCCCGCGGTCGCGGGCGCGACGAGGACGTGGCGCCCGCCGCGCAGCTCCTGCTGTACCCGGCCGTCGACTTCACGCGCCGCTACCGCTCCCGCGACCTCTTCTCGCGCGGCTTCTACCTCGAGGACGCCTCGATGGACTGGTGCGAGCACCTCTACCTCGGCGTCGAGGGGGAGCCCGGCGCCGTGGACCGCGAGGACCCGCGGGTCTCCCCGCTGCTCGGCGACCTGGCGGGCCTGCCGCCCGCGCTCGTCGTCACGGCCGGCTTCGACCCGCTCCGCGACCAGGGCGAGGCCTACGCCGAGGCGCTCGTGGAGGCCGGCACGCCCGCCGTCTGCCGGCGGATGCCCGACCTGATCCACGGCTTCGCCAACACGCCCGGTGTCGGTCGTCGCTCGCGGGAGGCGATGCTCGAGGTGGCCTCGCTCCTGCGCGGCATGCTCGAGATCGAGCCCGCCGTGCGCGCCCGCGCGGCGACCGCGGCCCCCGAGTCCTCGGCCTCCACGGCGTAGCCGCACCGGCCCGACGGGGTGCCCGGGGCGCGCCGGACCCCCGGCCGCCCGCGGCCCCTTGGCACTCTCCTCGTCCGAGTGCCAAGGAGCGGTTGCGGGCGGTGCCGCCCGGCCTATACTCCGAGGCCCATGCCCATCTACGAGTACCGCCGCCCCGACGGGACGACCTTCGACGTCCTGCAGAAGTTCTCCGACGACGCCCTGACGCACGACCCCGACACCGGCGTCCCGGTGCAGAAGGTGCTGAGCGCGCCGGCGATCCACTTCAAGGGCGCGGGCTTCCACAACACCGACTACGGGACGAAGAAGCGCCCGGTCGGTGGCGGGGGCGACTCGTCCTCGAGCTCCGGCGACGGCTCGGGCTCGGGCTCGGGCTCCTCCGACGCCTCGTCCTCGTCGTCGTCCTCCGACGCGGGGTCGTCCCCGTCCGGCTCGTCGTCGTCGGACTCCTCGTCGTCGTCCTCGTCCTCCGGCTCGTCGTCGTCGGCGACCTCCGCGTCGTCGTCGTCCGGCGGGTCCTCGTCGGGGTCGCCCTCCTCGTCCGACTGAGGTCCGATGCCGACCTACGAGTACCGCCGTCCCGACGGCACGACGTTCGAGATCGTCCAGCGGATCTCGGAGGACGCGCTCACGCACGACCCCGAGACGGGCGTGCCGGTCACGCGGGTCCTGTTCGCCCCCGCCGTGCACTACAAGGGCAGCGGCTTCTACGCGAACGACTACGGCACCCAGAAGGGCAACCGCGAGCTCGAGAAGGCCGCGGAGGCCGGTGCCGACGCGCACGACGACAAGTTCCGCAAGCAGCGGGCCGAGCGCCAGAAGGCCGAGGCCGCCAAGCCGGCGCCGAAGCCCGCGCCCAAGACCCCCTGAGGGCCGGGCGCGCGGCGCCCGCGGCGCCCGGCGCGCCGCCCGCCTGCTTCTCGTCCCGCCGGCGCGCCGCTCGCTGCTCGTCGTCCCGCCGGCGCGCCGCCCGCTACTTCTCGTACCGCCGGCGCGCGCGCTCCACGGCCTCGGGCGAGACGCTGAGCGCCTGACCGCCGCCGGGGATCGACTCCACGCCGGTCGGCTTGAGCACGTGCGAGCCGCCGCTGCCGGGCAGGAACTGCCCGATCGCGACGCCGAGCAGGGTGAACCCGGACATGTCGGTCTTCACGGCCTGCGGGGCCTTCCACGCGATGAGGGGCATCCGCACGAACCCGGCGGGGGAGAGGATCCGCCGCTTCATCGCGCCCACGACCTCCTGCTGGCGCCCCGCCCGGTCGACGTCGTCCTGACCGGGGTCGCAGCGGTTCTTGCGCACCCGCGCCAGGGCGAGCGCCGCGGAGCCCTCGAGTCTGTAGCTCCGCCCCTTCTTCAGCCGGAACGACGTGCCGCCGAGCTTCTTGTCGTAGCCGATGGTCACGCCGGCGCGGGGCCGGTTGGCGCCCCCGGAGACGTCGGCGGTCAGGCAGGTCTTCGGCGTGTAGTTCACGCCGCCCATCGCGTCGATCAGGCCCGGGAAGTTCTCGAAGTCGACCGTCGCGACGTGGTTGACGTCGATGCCCGTCAGGTTCTCGACGGAGCCGACCGACCCGCGGATCCCGTCGAAGGCGTAGGCGGCGTTGATCTTCTGGCGGCCGTGGTTCGGGACGTCGACGGCGGTGTCGCGGGGGATGGACAGCTTCGCGTTGGCGAGCCCGCCCGTGCGCATCAGGAGCATCGTGTCGGTGCGCGCGCTCCCGCCCTCCGAGCCGGGCTCCTTCGATCCGGGCGGCCGGTCGTCCGTGCCCAGGATGAGGACGTTCGTCGGCGTGAACGGGGGCGCGCCGCCGCCGAGCAGCGCGCCGACGTTGCCGCCCTGCTGGTGGACCGTCGCCGAGACCACGAAGAGCACGACGGACAGCGCGACCCACGCGACCGCGGCCGTGGCGACCCACCGGAGGATCCGCCGGGGCGCGCTGCGTCCGACGCCGCGGCGGCCGCGGCCGAACCGCCGGCGCCGGGGGCCGGGCGGGGGCCCGCCGCCGTCTTCGTCCCCGCCACGTCCCCGCCGCCGCGCCTCGTAGACCGTGTAGCCCGGCCCCTCGCCGTCGGGCCCCGCGGCGGACGCCCGTGCTCCGCCGTCGTCCCCGCGCGACGCCGCGGACGCACCCCGGTCGCCCGCCGGCCGGCCGCCGCCGGGCCGCGGTGTCCTGGGCGTGCGTCCCCCGCGGCCGCCGTAGACCGTGTACGGGCCGTCGTCGTCGGTCGGGCGACCGCCCTGCGCGTCGTCTTGGGGTCCCTGCATCAGGGGGTATGGTGGCGCGCGTGCCGGGCGACTGCGTCATCGGGGTGGATCTCGGCGGGACGAAGCTGCTCGCCGGCCTCGTCCGGGACGACCTGACGGTGCTCGAGCGGGTCTACCGCCTGGCGCCGCCGTCGGGCGATCCGGAGGACCTGCTGCAGCACGTCGTCGACGAGGTCCGGGAGCTCCTGGAGGGCGGGATCGTCGACCCCGCGCGGGTCCGCGCGGTCGGCGTCGGGATCCCGTCGCTCGTGGACCGGGAGCGCGGGGTCGCGGTCTCGACGGTCCATCAGCCGCTCGACGACGTCCCGGTCCGCGACGAGCTGCAGGATCGCCTGCAGCTGCCCGTGGCGCTCGACAACGACGCGAACTGCGCCGCGCTGGCGGAGTGGCGGGCCGGGGCGGCCCGTGGGTGCGACGACGTCGTGCTCCTCACCGTCGGGACCGGCATCGGCAGCGGAGTGATCGCCGGTGGGCGCCTGCTGCGCGGGGCGACCGGGGCGGCGACCGAGCTCGGCCACATGGTCGTCGACTTCGACGGGCCCCCGTGCCAGGGCGCGTGCCGCAACCAGGGCTGCCTCGAGGCGCTCGCGTCGGGCAGCGCCCTCGGCCGCGAGGGCGCGCGGCTCGCCGGGCAACGCCCCGGGTCCGAGCTCGCCCGCCTGGCCGCCGAGGGCCACGCGATCACCGGGGTGCACGTGACGGAGGCCGCGCGCCGCGGCGACCGCGCGGCGGGCGAGGCGCTCGAGCGCATCGGCACGCTCCTCGGGGTCGGCATCGCCAACGCGATGAACATCTTCAACCCCGAGCTCGTCCTGATCGGCGGCGGGGTCTCCGACGCCGGCGACCTGCTGCTGGACCCCGCCCGCACCGAGGCCCGCCGGCGCGCGCGGCCGCCGTCGAACCGCGCCCGCGTGCAGCGCGCCGCGTTCGGCCCCGAGGCCGGCATGGTCGGCGGCGCGGTGCTCGCCCTGGAGGAGGCCCGATGAGCACGCCGGAGACCGCGGGCACGACGGACGGCCCGGAGGACGGGGACGAGCGGGGGCCGCAGGACGCCGGGGGCACGGACGACGCCGCGACCGACGCGACCGACGCGACCACCACGATCGACGCGACCGCCGCCGAGGACGACGCCGCGACCGACGGCCGCGTCGGGCGCCTCGTGGTCTGCGCGACCCCGATCGGCAACCTGGAGGACGTGACCGCGCGGGTCCTGCGCACGCTCGCGGAGGCGGCCGTGGTGGCGTGCGAGGACACCCGCCACACGCGCCGCCTGCTCGACCGCCACGGGATCCGGCAGCGGACGGTGAGCCTGCACGAGCACAACGAGGCCGAGCGGTCCGGCGAGCTCCTCGACCGCGTCCGGGCGGGGGAGGTCGTGGCGCTCGTCAGCGACGCGGGCATGCCGGTGGTCAGCGACCCGGGCGGCCGGCTCGTCGCCGCGGCACGCGACGCCGGGCTGCCCGTCGAGGTCCTGCCGGGGGCCAGCGCGCCGGTCACCGCGATCGCGACGGCGGGCATCGTCGCGGACCGCTGGCGCTTCGTCGGCTTCCTGCCGCGGCGCGGCGACGACGTCGTCGCGCTGCTCGCGCACCCCGAGACGTCCGTCGCGTTCGAGTCGCCCAACCGGCTCGTCGCGACGCTCCGGGCGCTCGAGGCGGTCGACCCCGCCCGGCTCGTCGCCGTCTGCCGCGAGCTGACGAAGCTCCACGAGGAGGTCGTCCGCGGCGCCGTCGCCGAGGTCGCCGACCGGTTCGCGCAGAGCGGCGTGCGGGGCGAGGTGACGCTCGTGGTCGCCGGCGTCCCCGAGGCCGAGGCGGACGACGCCGACCGGGCCGTCGCCCTCGACGCGGTCGCCGCGCTCGTCGACGCGGGGGCGCGCGCCAAGTCGGCGGCGCGCGTGGTGGCGGGCCTCACGGGCCAGTCCGCCAACGAGCTCTACCGGGCGCTGCACGAGCGCGACTGAGGCCGGGCGCCGCGGCGCCGCCGCCCCGGCGCTCGAGCGCTGCGCGGCCGCCCGTCGCGCCCCAGCGCTGCGTGGGCTCCAGGCCGAACGACGCCTCGGCGCGGTCGACGATCTCGGCCGCCAGCGCCAGGGACGCCGTCGCCGCGGGGGAGGGCGCGTTGCGGACGTGCAGCGTGCGGTCGTCGCCGTCCAGCACGAAGTCGTCGACGAGGCCGCCGTCCCGGCGCAGCGCCTGGGCGCGCACCCCGGCCGGGCCGGGCAGCAGGTCCGCCGCGCGCAGGTCGGGGACCATCCGTGCCAGCTCCGCGGCCATCGCGCGCCGGCTGACGGTCCGGTGGACCTCGCCGCCCGCCGTCCGCCACCACGTGCGGGCCATCCGCCAGGTCCCGGGCCAGCGCACGGTCGCGCCGAGGTCCCTCCGCCGCACGCGCGTCAGGCGGTAGGCGTCGCGCGCACCGACGAGGAGCGCGGTCGGTCCCGCGTGGACCTCGCCGTCCGTGCCGCGGGTCAGGTGCACGCCGAGGAACGGCAGGTCCGGGTCGGGCACGGGGTAGACCAGGCCGCGGACGAGCGACGCCGCCTCGGGCCGCAGCACGCGGTACGCGCCGCGGAACGGGACGACGCGGACGTCGCCGTCCGCGGGCGCCGCGCCGCGCGGGGCGAGCGCGTCCGCCCACGCCCCGGCGCAGACGATCGCCCGTCGCGCGCGGAGGACGTCGGGGGCGCCCGTCGCCCCCCGGGGCCGGTGCCGGACGTGCACGCCGTCGCCCGACCGCGCCGCCCCGAGGACCTCGCGGCCCAGGTGGAGCGCGCCGCCGCGGGCTCGGACGTCGGCGGCCAGCGCACGGCTCGCGCCGGCGAAGTCGACGATGCCGGTGCCGGGCGACCACAGGCCGTCGACGCCGCGGACGTGCGGCTCGTGGCGCCGGATGCCGGCGGGGTCCAGCCGCTGCAGACCCGGGACGCCGTTGGCCCGCCCGCGCCGCTCGAGCTCGTCGAGCCGCGGCACCTCCTCGGACCGCGTGGCGACGACGACCTTGCCGCAACGCTCGTGCGCGACGCCGTGCTCCGCGCAGAACGCCAGGAGCGACTCCACGCCCTGCACCGCCAGGCGGGCCTTGAGCGACCCCGGGCGGTAGTAGAGGCCCGAGTGGGCGACCCCGCTGTTGTGGCCGGTCTGGTGGGCGGCGACGGCGTCCTCGCGCTCGAGCACGACGACCCGCAGCCCGGGACGGCGGGTGAGCGCCTCGCGTGCGACGGCCAGGCCGACGATCCCCGCGCCCACGACGACGAGGTCGCAGGACCCGGGCGGATCGCCGTCGGCCGCCCGACCGCGGTCCGGAGCCGACGTGGTGGGGGAGGGCACCCGTCGGCCTACAGCGGACTCTCGAGCTCGCCGAGGCGCTCCGTGAGCTTGAGGTTCTCGCGGTAGTCGACGGGGACGGCGATGACCGTGACGCCGTCGGAGTCGAGGCCCTTGCGGAGGGCCGGCAGCAGCTGCGAGGCCTCCGTGATGCGGATGCCGCGGCCGCCGAAGCTCTCGGTGAACGCCACGACGTCGGGGTTGCCGAACTTCACGGACGAGCTCGTGCCGAGCTCCATCTCCATCTTCCATTCGATGAGCCCGTAGCCGTCGTCCTCCCACACGAGCACGCACAGCGGGATGCCCTCGCGCACCGCGGTCTCGAGCTCCTGCGCGTGCATGAGGAACGCCCCGTCGCCGGTGGCCGCGAGGATCTTCGCGTCGGGGCGGGCGAGCTTCGCGCCGAGGGCGCCCGGGAGCGAGAAGCCCATGGTCGACAGGCCGTTCGAGAGCAGGCACGTGTTCGGCGCGTACGTCGGGTAGAGCCGGGCCATCCACATCTTCACCGCGCCGGTGTCGGCGAGCACGATGTCCTCGCGCCCGAGGGCCTCGCGGGTGTCGGCGACGATCCGCTGCGGCGAGAGCGGGACCTGCTCGTCCCCGGCGTGCTCGTCGAGCTCGTCGCGCAGGAGCGCGGCGACGCCGGGGGCCTCGCGGGAGCGCCACGGTGCAGGGGCGGCGGCCGCCGCGTCCGCCCGCTGGAACGCCTCCGTGAAGAGCTCGAGCGACCGGCCGATCGAGCCGTGGAGCCCGACGTCGACGGGGTAGTGCCGGTCGACCTCGGCCGGGAAGCGATGGACGTGGATGATCGTCGCGTCGCCGTCCGGGTTGATCTTCTTCGGGTCGAACTCCTGCAGCTCGTAGCCGATCGCGACGATCGCGTCCGCCGCGTCGAAGCCGAAGTTCACGTAGTCGTGGCGCATGAAGCCGACGGCGCCGAGCCCGAGCGGGTGGTCGTCGGGGAAGACGCCCTTCGCGTGGAACGTCGCGGCGACGGGGATGCCGGTGGCCTCGGCGAACCGGAGGAGCTGCGCCGCCGCGCCGTCCTCGCGGGCGGCGCCGTGACCGGCCAGCACGATCGGGCGCTCGGCGGCCATCAGGAGCTCCACGGCGCGGTCGACCTGCCCGTCCGTCGGCTCGTTCGGGCGCACGCGGTCGATCCGCAGCGGCACGAGGTCGTCGGGGACCTCCGCGGCCTCGATGTCCTCCGGGACCGCGAGGTAGACGGCGCCGGGCCGCTCCGTCTGCGCGGTCTTGAACGCCTTGCGGAGGATCTCGGGGATCGACTCGGGCGTCGGGATGAGCGCCGACCACTTCGTGATCGGGTCGAACATCGGCACGAGATCGATGCCCTGGTGGGACTCCTTGTACGACCGGTCGCGGCCGACCTGGGCGGTCAGCGCGATGAGCGGCGTGGAGTTCGTCGTCGCGTCGGCGACGCCGAGCTGCAGGTTGATCGCGCCCGGGCCGAGCGTCGCGGAGCAGACCGCCGCGCGCTGCGTCAGGCGGCCGTACATCTCGGCCATGAACGACGCGGCCTGCTCGTGGCGGACGAGGACGTACCGGATCTCGGAGTCCTCGAGCGCCTGGACGAAGTGGATGTTCTCCTCGCCGGGGATCCCGAAGACGTACTGGACGCCCTCGGCCTCGAGGCAGCGGACGAGGAGCTGGGCGGCGGTGGCGCTCATGCGGGGGTCTCCGGGGTGGGGATGGGGCGAGTCTAGGCGCGCGCGGCACGTGGGACGGGACGGGCCGCGATCGCGCGTGGCCCGACGGCTACCCGGGGTCGTCCGGACGCACGCCGGGCCGGGACCCCGCCGGTCCGGGCGGCGGTCGCGACGGGCGCGGTCGACGGCGCGGCCCCGGGCGGTCGGCCCCCGGGCGACGTGCCGTGGACGTGCCGGGGTGCGCCGCACCCGTGCCGGTCCGGTCGCGGTCCCGCGACGCCCGGTGCGCGGCCGGTCCGTGGGCCTACGGTCGGCACGTGGTCGATCCGCCGCCGCTCCTCCGCCCCGTCGAGGGCCCGGTGGTCTCCCGGTTCTCCTACGGCCGGGCCGCACCGTTCCGTCCCGGACGGCGGCGGATCGTCCGCCTCTCCGCCCCGCCCGGCGCCCGGGTGGCCGCGCCCTGCCGCGGCCGGGTCTCGCACGCCGGCCGGGTCCCCGGCGCACGGGCCGGCGGGGTGACCGTGCGCTGCGGTCCGTGGTCCGTCACGCTCACCGGCGTCGACCCCGCGGTCGCGCGGGGCCGGTCCGTGCGCCGGGGCGTCACGGTCGCCCGGGCGCGGGCCGCGCCCGTCGGCCTCGGGCTGCGCCGCACCGCCGACGCGTTCGGCTACGTCGACCCGCTGCCGCTCCTGCGCGCCCCGTCGCCGGCCCGGCGGTACGAGCCGGTCGGCCCCGCCCCGCGGCCCCGGACCCCGGCGCCCGTCGCGGCGCCGGTGGCCCGGCCTGCGCCGGTCGCGGTG
>WLOB01000510.1 GCA_009699505.1 Actinomycetota bacterium
AGCTCGAGCGGCTCTTCGGCGCCGGGGCGCTCACGGCGGGCGCCCCGCCGGCCGCCGCGCCCCCGGCGGCCGCCGAGGCGGCCCCGGTCCCGGTGGCCACCGCGGCCTGACCGCTCGGGCGGGGGACCCGCCTGGGCCGGGGGGCCCGAGCACGGTCGGGGGAGTCGGACATCCGTCCGACCTCGGGTCGTGCCGCGTCGGCGTGTGATGCCCCGCGCCGACGAACGGGGGAGCGGCCTCGCGCCGACCCTCGTTCCTCGGAGCAGTTCCATGGCCCCCACCGCCTTCCGTCATCCCCTCGTCGTCGCAGGCGTCGTCGCCGCCCTGGGGGCCGGCATCGCCGCCCCGGCCGCGACCGCCGCGTCCACGCCCGCCCCGCAGGTCAGCAACCAGCTGCTGGGCGGTCTCCTCGGCGGGCTGCTGGACTCCGCGACCGCGCCGCTGCTCGACATCGTCACCCCGCTCGTGGAGGGCAACGGCGGCGTCCTGCCGGCGATCCTGCCGGCCGGCACCGTCGAGGCGCTGACGGACGCGATCACGGGCGCCGTCGACGGCGTCGTCCCCGCCGACGTCACCAAGCTGCTCACGGCGCTCACGCCCGCGCAGGTCACGCAGCTCATCAGCGACCCGGCCGCCGTCGCCCCGCTGCTCTCGGGCATCCTGCCGACCCTGACCGGCCTGGCCACCGGCTCGACGCTGTCCGCGAGCGCGGTCACGGCCGCCCTCTCGCAGGTCACGGCCCTCCTGGGCGGGGGCGTCCCGACGTCCGCCGAGGCGCTGAGCACCCTGACGAGCGTCGTCGACCAGGTCGCCAAGCTGCTCGGCTACCCCAGCGTCGCGAGCCTCCCGGCCGTCGGCCCGCTCATCGCCGCGCTGGCCACCGTCGGCAAGGCGCTCCCCGACGGGCCCCAGAAGACCGCCGTCGTCGGTGCCGTCTCCACCGCGGGCACCAGCCTCGGCCTGACGCCCGCGCAGATCGCCCAGGCCCTCGACCTCCTCGGCCTCGGCCGCGCGGTCGCGAAGCCGGCCGCCACCACGCCCGCCCCGGCGGCGACCACGCCGGCGAAGCCCGCGTCGGTGGCCCGGGCGCGCATCGCGTCGGCCTCCATCTCGAAGACCCGTCGCAAGGTCACCTTCCGCGTCACGTGCCCCACGTCCTCGGTCGCCGGCTGCCGCGTCACGCCGTCGGTCAAGGTCGGCGGCAAGACCGTCCGGACGACGAAGAGCGCGAAGGTCGCCGCCGGGCGCTCCAAGACGTTCAGGGCCACCGTGCCGGCGTCCCTCGCCAAGAAGGTCCGCAAGGCGGGCGGCAAGGTCGTCGTCACCCTGAAGACGGCGGGCTCGTCCGCCGGCGCCGTCAAGAAGACGGTCCGCATCAGCCGCGCCCGGTAGGCAGGCCCGGCGACCGGCCCCGGCCGGTCGCCCCGCCCGCTCGCCCCGCAGGCCGAGGTGACCCCGGTCGGCCGCCCCCGGCCGCCCGCCCCGGCCGCCGGCCCCTTCGACCGCTCGGCCCGTCTGCCCTGGGCGCCCGGCCTCCCGTGCCCCTGGCCGGCCGGTGACCTCGGTCGCCCGATGACCCCGGCCGGTCGCATCGCGCTCGGCCGCGTCGCGCCCGGTCGTACCGCCCGCCCCGATGGGACCCCCGACGGCGCCGGCCGCCCCGGTGAGACCCCCGACGGCGCCGGCCGACCCGGTGGACCCCCGACGGCGCCGGCCGCCCCGGTGAGACCCCCGACGGCGCCGGCCGACCCGGTGGACCCCCGACGGCACCGCCCGCCCCGGTCGCCCGGTCCGGGGGCGCCCCGCCGTGCCTCGGCCGGTCGGACACCGACGTCCGCGCGGGACACCGGCGTTCGTCCGCGCCGAGCACCGAATGCACATTCCGCGCAGGTCTGTCCCACTGGGTGCGCAGGTGTCGCACATCCGTCGACGTCGGGTGACGTCGATCACACCTTCCGGCCCCTCCGGCCGACAGACGGGGAAAGCGACCGGCTCCCGGTGCCGTCGCCGCCCACCAAGGAGATCCACATCATGCCCCCCTACGCTCTTCGCCACCCCGCCCTCGTCGTCGGTGTCGTCGCCGCCATGGGTGCGGGCACGGTCGCCCCGGCCGTCGCCTCCGCCTCGACGCCGCCCCCCGCGGTCCACCAGACCCAGGACCTCAGCGGTCTCATCGGCGGCCTGCTCGGCGGCGTCACGGGCACCGTCGGCGGCATCGTCGACCAGCTCGTCGCCGGCACGCTCCCCGGCGTCCTGCCGGCCAACACGTTCAGCACGCTGATCAACACGCTGGTCACGGCCCCGGTCGCCGCCGTGACCGAGATCCTCGACCTGCTCTCGCCCGCCCAGATCATGCAGATCGTGATGAACGGCCCCGTCGCAGCGACGACGCAACTGCTCCAGGGCATCCTCTCGTCCGTCACGAAGCTGACCACCACGCTCGTGGCCGGCACCGCCCAGCTGCCGCTCGTCGGCGACGCGCTCGACCGCCTCACGGCCATCCTGGCCGGCGGCATCCCGACCGCCGCCGAGGCGCTGAAGACCTTCACCGCCATCCTCGACCAGATCACGACGCAACTCGGCCTGCCGAAGGTCGCCGACCTGCCCGCGGTCGGCCCGCTGCTGCAGAAGCTCATCGCCCTCGCCCCCCAGGTCACCGACCCGGCCGCCGCCGCCGCGATCACGCGCACGCTGACCGCCGCCGCGAAGGCCTTCGGCATCGACCCGGCCGCCGCCCTGGCCGCCCTGGGCACGGCCGGCACCGCCGTCGCCGCCGTCCCGGCCGCCGTCGCCACCGTCGCCCGGGCCCGCATCAACGCGGCGTCCGTCGGCGCGACGCGCCGCACCGTCAAGCTGCAGGTCGTCTGCCCGACGTCCGCGCCGGCCACCGGCTGCGTCGTCCGCCCGTCGTTCAAGCTCGGCTCGAAGTCTGCCCGCCTGAGCAAGGCGGTCACCGTCGCCCGCGGCACCACGCGCACCATCACCGCCGCGCTGCCCGCCTCCGTCGTCAAGAAGCTGCGCAAGGCCGGCGGCAAGCTCGTCGTCTCCGTCGCGACCACCGGCGCGACGGCCGGCGCCGTCAAGAAGACGCTGACGGTCCACGCCGGCTGATCTCCCTCCGGCGTCCGGGGGGC
>WLOB01000511.1 GCA_009699505.1 Actinomycetota bacterium
GTGATGTCCGGCGTGCTGCTGCTCGTCTACTTCCCGAACATCACGCACAAGGCGCCGATCGGGCACCGCCTGTCGACCGGCCTGCAGGAGCAGCCGGACTTCGCGGGTCGCTGGCTGGCGATCACCGCCGGGCTGCTGATCGGCTCGGCGCTGCTCTACGGCGTGCGGGTCCTGCTGCACGCGCGCCGCCGGCGACGCGACGCGCCCGCCGCGTCGGCGTGACGGTCGCCGGGCTACCGCTCCGGCGTGATCGTCTGCAGGACGCCCTCGGTGGCGCCCGTGACGAAGACCTTGCCGTTGGACTCGTCGACCGCGACGGTCTGGGGCTGCTCGACCGTCGGGATGATCTGCCCGGTCTTCGACTTCGTCCGGGCGCGCAGCTCGACGAGCTGGTTCACGGCCGGCAGCGTGACCCACACCTTGTAGCGGTCCTCGTCCAGCGCGATGCCGTAGGGCTGGCTCGAGAGGTACTGGCGGCGCAGCAGGTCGAGCTGACCGTCCTTCCACTCGAAGATCAGGACGCCCTTGCCGGTGGTGTCGGCGACGTAGCAGATGCCCTCGTCGCGGCAGACGACGTGGGTGGGGCCGACGCCTGCGGGCTCGGACGCCAGGCGCTCCAGGGTCTTCGCGTCGTAGAGCTCGATGACGCGCTCCTTCACCGTCACGACGACGATGATGCGGCCGCCGTCGATGGTGGCCAGCCCGCCGGGCTGCAGCGCGATCTTCTTCTGCCGGACGACCTTGTCGCCCTCCACGACCTGCAGCACGTTGCCGAGCTCGGCGCCCACGGCGACCTCGCCCGTGCGCCCCAGCGGCGTGGCGTCGTGGGGCTGGCGGCCGACCTTCGCCTGCGCGACGACGCGGCCGACCGGCACGTCCTTGCCGCCGTAGCGGCCGCCGAGGGAGACCTGGCTCAGGGTGTCGTCGTCCTCGTCCGGGACGAGCACGCGGGCCTGCGGCGAGCGCGGGTCGGCGAGCTGCAGGTGGCGCGGGGCGCCGGGGAGCGAGACGCGGTCGACGACCTTCCCGGTCGCCGCCCGCACGATCACGAGCTTGGCCGGCCGGCGCAGGGCGACGGCGACGAGTCCCGAGCCGGGGTCTGCGACGATCCCCTCCGGTCGCTTGCCGATCCTCGTGACGATGCCCGCGGGCTTCACCGTCAGCGGTGCGGCGTTCGGCGGCTCGGCGGCGGGCGGCAGCTCCGCGGGGTCCTTCGAGCCGCCCCCGCAGCCCGCCAGGGCCGCGGCGGAGACCACGCAGGCGACGACGACGGACGACCGGAGAGCGAGCACGAGTGACCGAAGCATCGCACCCGACCTCCGCCGCACGGGGCACCACGCGCCCGGTCGGCACGACGGACGCGCCCGGCGACGGTCTCGGGCCCCCGTCGCGCCGCGAGCCCGTCGTCCTGGCGGTCCTCGCCCTGGTCGCGCTCGTCACGATCTGGCGCGGGCACGTCGACGGCAAGCTCGAGGGCGCCTACGGCACCGCGAACCCGCCGTTCGTGTTCGGCCTGGTGACGAAGACCGACCCGTGGCTCGTCGTCGCGGTGCTCGTCCTGGGTCTCGGCTCCGCGGTCGCCCCGCGCCTGCTCGACCTGCGCCTGCGCCCGCTCGTCTTCGCCGTCGTGCTGCTCCTGCTCGCGGCGGCCGCCGGGCTGTCCCTGAACGCCGCCCGGGTGGGCACCTACGGGTGGTACGCCGTCTTCGACCTGGGCCCGCGGGGGTCGTTCGAGGCCGCGAACGAGTACCTGCCGGGCATCCCGCTCCTGCGGTGGGGGATCCCGAACTACCTCGACCGCTTCGCCGAGACCGTCACCTCGCAGCCCGTGAACATCGCCGGGCACGGCCCGGGACCGCTGCTCCTCATGCGCGCGATCGGGGCGGAGACGGCGGGGTCGCTCGCCGCGCTCTGCATCGCCTGCGCGGCCCTCTGCGCGCCGCTGACCTACTGGATCGGCCGGACCGTGGTGTCCGAGCGCGCCGCCCGGACCGCCGGCCTCGTCGCGGTCTTCACCCCGGTGATGCTGCTCGACGGGTTCACCTCGTTCGACGCCGTGTACGCCGCGATGGGCGCCCTGGCCGCGGCGCTCCTGCTGTCGCGCCGCACGCCGCTCGTGGTGCTCGGCGTGGTGGCGTTCGCGATCTGCACCGTCTTCTCGTGGGCGCTCCTGGGCGTCGGCGCCGCGGTCGCGCTGACGGTCCTCTTCCGCGACGGGTGGCGGCCCGCGCTCGTCTCCGCGGCCGCCATGGGCGCCGGGTTCGTCGGGATCAACGCGTGGCTGGCGATCGGCTGGGGCTACGACCCCGTCGGCACGCTCCTGGCGACGGAGGGCGTCTACCGCAACTCGCTCGCGCAGGTCCGGCCGTACCACTTCTGGGTCTTCGGATCGCCCGTCGCGTGGGGCGTCATGCTCGGCCCCGTCGTCCTCGCCGCCGCCGTCCGCGCGGCCCTGCGCCGGTCGCCGGCCGCGATGGCGATCCTGGTCGTGGTGCTGATCGCCGCGGTCGCGGGCTTCACGAAGGCCGAGACGGAGCGCATCTGGCTCATCTTCGTGCCGCTGGCGGTCGTCGCCGCGGCCCCGCTCCTGACCCGCCGGCGGCTGCCGTGGGTGCTCGGGGTGCTCGCGCTGCAGGCGCTCCTGGTCCAGGTGTTCGCCGAGACGGTGTGGTGAGCGCGGCGGGGTGAGCGGCCGGCCCGCCGCCGTCGACCGTCAGGCGACGGCGAGCAGGCCCGCGACCCGGTCCCAGGTCGGCGGGCCGACGAGGTCGGGCAGGTCGCCCGCGTCGGCCCGGCGGCGGGCCTCCTCGGTCGAGCAGTACCGCGCGTCCGGCACGAAGCCGACGCGATGGATCAGGAGCCGGTCCGCGTCCCAGCAGACGGCGATCGTCGGCTCGTCCGACGTCGTGCCGCCCGTGTGGTCGTGGATCGCCTCGCGCAGCACCGCGGCGCGGTCGTCGTCCAGGTGGACCAGGCCGCGCTCGCGCAGGTCGTCGAGGAAGGCGGCGGCGCGCGGCCCGTGCTCGAGGTCCCGGCCGTCGTCGACCCGCTGGGAGTCGTGCAGGAGCGCGAAGAGCAGCAGCAGCTCGCGGTCCGGCCGGGCGCCCGGCGAGTCGGGGGAGGCCA
>WLOB01000512.1 GCA_009699505.1 Actinomycetota bacterium
CCTCTTCGTCATGCCGTCCGTCGACGAGGCCTTCGGCGTGGCCTACGTCGAGGCGATGGCCTCCGCGATGCCCGCCGTCGCGGCGATGGGCGAGCCCGGGCCGCAGGAGATCGCGGCCGTCGGCGAGGGCATCGTCCTCGTCCCGCCGGGCGACGTCTCCGCCCTGGCCGACGCGCTCGACGCGCTGCTGACCGACCCCGGCCGACGCCGCACGCTGGGCGCCGCGGCCCGCCGCACCGTCGCGGAGTCGTTCACCTGGGAGCGCTGCGGCCGCCAGACGCTGCGGGCCTACCGGGGCGTCGTCGACGGCGGCCAGTCCGACCTCGCCGCGGCCCCCGACCACCCGCAGGCCGCCCAGGCGCGATGATCCGTCCCGTGGCCTCCGCCCGCACCGATCGCCCGATCCTCCTCGTCACCTCCCGGGTCCCGCCCGAGCGGGTCGGGGCGCTGCGCGCCCTGGCCGAGCGCGCGCCCGTCGAGGTCGCCGTCTTCGAGGGGCGCAACCACCACTTCACGGAGTCCGTCGACGACCCCGGGGTCCCGACGCACCGCGTCAGCCAGGCCGAGGTGCTGCGCCTCGCGAGCGCCCGCGGCCGCTGGCGCGCCGTCATCGCCGGCACCGCGGGCCGGATCGCCCTGCCCGCCGCGTGGCGCGGCGCCCGGATGGCCGGCACGCCGTTCGTGCTGTGGAGCGCGATGTGGCACGAGCCGACGACGCCCGCCTTCGTCGTCGCCCGCCCCATGCTGCGGCGGATCGTCCGCGACGCCGACGCCGTGGCGACCTACGGCGCGCACGTCTCCGCGCACGTCCGGGCGCTCGGCGGCCGCCGGGTCCACATCGCCCCGCAGGCCGTCGACCCGGCCGTGTGGGTCGACCCCGTCGCGACGCCGCGGCCGCCCGGCAGCCCGTTCCGCATCACGTACGTCGGCCGGGACGCCCCGGGCAAGGGTCTCGAGATCCTGCTCGTGGCCTGGCGCCAGACGAACCTCCACGAGGCGATCGGCGCCGAGCTGACCCTGCTGGGCCCCGAGTCCGCGTCGGACGCCGGACTGCCGGGCGTGCGCGCCCACGGGCCCGTGCCGCCCGACGAGGTCCGCGCGTGGCTCGACGGCTCCGACGCGCTCTGCGTGCCGTCCGAGCGCACCGCGTCGTTCCTCGAGCCGTGGGGCCTCGTCTGCAACGAGGCGCTGCACCGCGGCGTGCCCGTCGTCGCCACGGACGCCGTCGGCGCCGCGATGGGCGGCCTCGTGCGCGACGGCCGCAACGGCCGCGTCGTGCCCGCGTCGCACCCGCTCGAGCTCGCCCGGGCCCTGACCGCCCTGGCGATGAACCCGGACACCGCCCGCGCCCTGGGCGACGCCGGACGCCGCGACGTGCGACCGTTCACGTACGACGCATGGGCCGCAGGCATGGTCGCCGCGGTCCAGGACGCCGAGCAGCACGCGACCTGAACGCCCGGGAAGGACGCCCCCGATGGGGGGCGAACGGTGGTCCCACCGCACCTTTTCGCGCCAGGACGTGTTGGTAGCGTTGGACGTCGCTGACCGGGCGCGTCCGCACGCCCGGTGTGCCACCCGCCACCCCGCGCCCCACCCACGGAGCCCTCGTGCGCAACCGCCTCAGCCTGATCCCCCTCCTCCTGACCCTGCTCGTCGCGTTCGCCGGCGCCCCCGCGGCCGCCCAGGCGGACTACCGCGAGATCTTCACGGACTGCAACGACGGCACGATCGACGGCACGTACTCCGCCAAGGAGTACCAGCAGGCGCTGCGCAACCTCGACGCCTACACGGGCGACTACTCCGAGTGCGCCGACGCGATCTACCTCGCGCAGCAGAGCCAGGCCAGCGGGACGAAGACCGGCGGCTCGAAGTCCGGCGCGGGCACCGGCGGCGCGACCACGGGCGGCGCGGGCTCCACCGCCGGCGGGACGACCGGCACGACGGGCACCGGCGGCGCGACCGCCACCGCCCCGGGCACGACGGGTGGCACGACGCAGACGACCACGACGCCCGACCGGCAGAACGACGCCCGCGACGCCGACGCCGCGGAGCGCTCCGCCGCGCTGGCCGCCGCGACCGCCTCGGCCGACAAGCAGGCCCAGAAGACGGCCGCCGACCTGAAGAACACCGGCGTCCCCGCCGCCGCGCTGCAGTTCGGCGAGGCCCAGACCTCCCTGCCCGGTCCGCTGCTCCTGACCCTGATCGCCTGCGCCGCCGCCGCCTGCATCGCCGGCGGGGCCACCGGCTTCCAGGCGTACCGCCGCCGACGTGGGCGCTGAACCCGCGGCCGCGCCGGCCGTCCCGCCCGCCGCCGTCCCGCATCCCGTCGCCCCGGTCCCCCGCCGGGGCGATCGCCTGCTCCGGATCGCCCGCGGCGACGCGCCGTGGATCGTCCTGATCGCGGCGCTCGTCGTCTGGGTCGCAACGGAGGCGAAGACCGGCGACAACGTCAGCGTCACCACGCCGCCGCTCCTGGCGGCGACGCTGCTGGCCGGGGCGATCGCCGTGGCCAGCGCGCTGTGGGCGCCGCGCGGCGCCCGCGCCTGGGGCGCCGGGACGGTCCTGGCCGCGCTGGCGGTCGTCGTCGTGACCGGGCTCTCCATCACCTGGTCGGTGTCGCCCGAGAACTCGTGGTTCGAGACGAACCGGACCTTCGCGTACGTCGCCGTCCTCGTGGGCGGTGCGGCGGCCGCCCGCCTGGCCCCGGGCCGCTGGCAGGCCCCGCTGGGCGGCGTCCTCCTCGGCACGACGATCATCTGCACGTGGGGCCTCCTGACGAAGGTGTTCCCCGCCGACGTGCCGGAGGAGCTCGTCTTCGCCCGCCTGCAGGACCCGATCGGCTACTGGAACGCGGTCGGCGCGGTCGCCGCCTTCGCGCTCGTCCTCTCGCTCTGGCTCGGCACGCGCCGCGACGGCTACCGGCCGCTGAACGCGCTGGCCTACCCCGTCGCCGGCGTCGCCGTCATCACGCTGCTCCTGTCGTACTCGCGCGGCGGCCTCGTCGCCGCGGGCGTCGGCATCGCCTTCTGGCTCGTGCTCTCGCCGCGGCGCCTGCACAGCCTGCTGATCCTCGCCGTCGGCCTGCTCGGCGGCGGCATCGTCGCGATCTGGGCGTTCGCGAAGGC
>WLOB01000513.1 GCA_009699505.1 Actinomycetota bacterium
CCGCAATCTATGCCCGCGTCCGGAAAGCCGGACTGTCCGGTCGAGCTTTTCGGGAACTCGTCTAGTTGAGAATTAGGAACCGATCTGGTTCACTGTTTTCAACTCGGCCATTGGGGCTGGGGTTCTCTCCTGGAGATGAAATGACGTCCAAGCCGCAGTTCAAGCCCGGCCAGCCGGCACCGCGCAGCGGGCAGTACCCCCTCCTTGGTCCGCGAGGGGGCGACCAGGGCCGCGAGGTCACCGTCACGCGGGGCGAGCCGTTCCCGCCGACCCCGGAGCCCGGCATGGGCTACGGCCAGCCGGACCTCACCCAGCACAAGCGCTAGGGCGAACGGTGGACCGGTCGTCGCTGAAACGACGACCGGCCACCTGCCTGGCATCCAGTCACAGACACCGACGTCGGACTTGACCTCCGACGGGAAAGAAGCAAATCACATGGCTTTGAGCCCCATTCTGAACGTCCCCGTGACGCGTCAGGACACCACCATCGAGGTCGTCCGCCAGGGCGACGGAACCCACGACCACGACGAGGTCTTCGTGACCACGTCGATCACGATCGCCGGCGACATCGACCCCGACAAGGAGGTCATCGCGATCCTGCCGATGGCCACCGCCGCGCAGTACCAGCCGCTGCTGCGCTGGACCGCCGACGACATCACGACCAACGCGACGCCGCTGGACCCGGTGAAGCGCTCGACCTGGGACCAGGCCGTCGGCGACGCGCTGCAGGGCCTCGAGCAGACCGAGGCGGAGAAGCAGCAGGCGCTCGCTGACGCGATCGGCAACGCCGCCCAGGGGTTCTCCCAGGCGGTGCTGAAGATCCAGCCCGGCCAGCGGGACCTGCGGTTCTTCTACACACTCGCCGCCCCCACGCAGGGCAACAGGCAGTACGGGTTCGAGATCCTCGGCCCGCTCGCGACGTTCACGCTCCAGCCCGGCGGCAGCATCGGCGTGATCGCGATCCTCCCCCACGGCGCGACGCTGATCGATGCCACCGCCGTCCAGAACCCCAACGACCCCGGCAGCGTCCTGCCGCGCGTCGACGCGAACCTCGGCGGCCGACAGGTCGTCGGCTGGAACTGGCAGTACGACCCGAAGTTCACCGTCAGCTACCAGTACTAGACGTCGCGCGCCGCGTCTCCTGCCCCGGGGCTACAAGCCTTCGTGGTCCCGGGGCGGGAGGAGTGGCAGCGGCGGACCCGGCAACGGCACCACGCTGGCGCGATCAACGGCGGGCAGGTTCTTCATAGAGAGCGGTCGGCGGACCTCCCTCCCTTCCAGCCAGGCGACGTGGACCGCGAGAACCGTCCGGTCCACGAGCGTGTCGAGGTGCCGCGCCACGAACCGGTCGGCGACCGACCCGACCACGAACACCAAGACGGCGATGGTCGCCAGGAAGAGCACCCACGACGTCCCGGACGGGCTCGAGGAGACCAAGGCGACCAGCGCGATCGTCAGAGCGAGCGGCGGTTCCTTCGCCGCGGCCCGGGCCACCCGCGCAAGAGTCGGCATGATCAGCGTCGTGTCGGCAACACGACGCCCCGAGAGTTGCGCTCGGCCTTCCGCCGTCAGGCCGAACTGATCTTCGCCGGCGTCGATCTCCCGTCGGGCGATCAGCTGCCGGCGCTGCGCGAAGTGCCACCACTCCCACAGCGTCGCGTCCTCAGCCGCGCCGCCGAGCAGCCTGCGTGCGCCGACGTGCTTGCAGAACTCGCCGAAGGTCAACGCCCCGGCGTCCTCGAGCTCTTCGCCCAGCGCGACGTCCAGCGCGCGGAGCCGTCGACGGCGCTCCGGAACGTCACTTCGATCGGCAATAGGTCGTGGGGTCTGGGCCATGACCGCGACGGTAGCCCCAGGCACCCGGCGTCCCTTGGCGGCGGCCCTCAAGGTCGATACGACGCTGGCCGAGCTCGACGTATGGACAACGATGCTGATCGCCCGCTGGACTTCGTCGGGCTGCTCGGGGAGCTCGACCAGCGCACCGGCCGCGAAGTGATGGTGATGATCTACCCCAGCAAGGCGGCCACCGCGGTCGGGCTTGCCGTATTCCGCGGCACGTTGACGCAGGCTGCACCGCTGGACGTGCCGCTGGTGGACGACGAACCCGGAGACGCCCTGCGCGGCGTTGTGTCCTACGCCGTCGGCGACGTCGCGATGACCCTTGACGGCCCGGAGTTCGAGGGCGCGTCGATCATCGGGCTCTTCGGCACCGACGTGGCGCTCGAGGCGCGCTTCGCAGGCGTGACGATCGAGTTCCGCGGCGGACGAGACTAGCCGCGGGGCCGGTCCGGGACGCGCAAAACCCCGGCGATATGCCTCACCGCCGAAGCAGTGGGTAGGGATCGTTCCGGGGCTTGTGCACCAAGATTACCGTTACCTCATCGTGCCCCCGACGCCGCAGCCCGAGCTACCCCACATTGCCGGCCTGCGCGCCCGTCTGGCCCCGGAGCGGTTCGACAAATACATCGTTACCGCCGCCGGAGATCGTGCGGCGGCGCTTCGGCTCTACGAGTGGAACATCGACGCCTCCGCAGCGATGCACTCGACCATCGGGCAACTCGAGATCCTGCTGCGCAACGCCCTCGACGTCCAGCTCACGCGCTTCCACGCGCTGACGATCGGCGGAACGCTGGCGTGGTGGAACGACCCGCAGATGCCGCTGCGCCCACAGCTCTTCGATCAGCTACGGACAGCTCGGCAGCGAGCTCGTCGAGGCGGCGTCCCGGAGACACAGGGCAAGGTGATCGCGGAACTGACCTTCGCGTTCTGGCGGTTCCTGCTGGACGCCAGCCACTCGGCCACCCTCTGGGCTCCGGCGCTACGCCACGCCTTCCCGCATCTGCGTCCACGTGTGCGTACCGAGGTCTACGGCCGGCTCGAACGCCTCAACGGACTACGCAACCGCACCGCGCACCACGAACCGATCCACCACCTTCCGCTTGAGGAGCGCTGGCACGACATCCTCGCCGTGGCCGGCTGGATCCCCTCTCTGCCAAGGTCGGGTGAGACGGTTCTCGGGTGAGAACTTCTGACTATTCCTTGAGGGCGAGAACGGAACCAGTACCGAGTGTCCAACAGCAAGAACAACGGTGTCGTGGCGCGCGGCGCGGAGCGAG
>WLOB01000514.1 GCA_009699505.1 Actinomycetota bacterium
CACGATCCAGATCGCCTCCGCCTGCCACGTCGACCCGCGGCGCCGCGAGATCACGGCGCGGTCGAACCCGCACGAGCGGCCGAGCTCCTCGGCGGCCGCGGGCAACAGCTCCGCCACCGTCGTCGCGGACCGCAGGCGCGACAGGCTGCGGTGGATCCGGGCGACCGTGCCGAAGCGGCCGGCGACGACCTGCTCGCGGAGCTCGCCCTGCAGCCGCGTGACGTCCACGAGGGCGCGGCAGGCCCGGGCGAGCGCGGCGGCGTCCGCCGGGCCGGGCCGGCGCAGCGCCGCCTGCAGGTCGACGGCCGCCACCGCGAGGTCCTCGGTCAGGTCGTGGGGCAGCCCGGCGTCGAGCGCCTGGTCCTCGTCGCGCAGCGCTCCGGCACGCGCCACGAGCGTCCGCACGCGGTCCTCCAGACCCGGGTCGACGACGGACGGCTCGTCGGTCATGGCGCTCCGCCCTCCACGGACCCAGTCTAGTCCGCGCTGCGCGGTGGTCCCGGAACCGCCGGCGCCCCCGTCGCGACGTCGGCGGCGCGCGGCGCGGGGACCACCCGGCCCGGGCCCGCGGCCGGCGCGGACGGTGACGGTGCCCGCGCCGCCGTCACCCGCAGGGTGCGCGGACCGTCAGGACGGGCACCGGGCAGTGGCGGACGAGCCAGCCGCTGCCGCTGCCGGCCGGGCCCGGCCACGCCGAGGGCGCCTCGACCACGAGCAGGTCGTGGTCGCCCTTCCGCACGGCGCGCAGCACCTGCACCCCCGCGCGCTCGGCGGCGTGCAGCACGCAGGTCCGCACGAGGAGGTCCTGCGGCAGCGCGTCCCGGACCCCGGCGAGGGCCCGCTCCCCGTCCGCGTGCGCCTCGCGCTGGGCCTGCGCGAAGTCCGCCCCGCCGCCCGCGCCGGCCCACCACGGCGCGGACGTGTCGAGCACGTGCAGCACCGTCAGCGGGGCCCGGTTGGCCTGCGCGACCGCGACCGCCAGGTCCAGCGCCCGCCGCCCGGCGTCGCCGGAGGTCAGGACGAGGACGGGCGAGCGGATCACGAGGGCCTCAGGCGGGGCTCTTCGGCGGCTCGTCGCCGAGCGGCACGGTCAGGACGGGCACGTCGGCGTGGGACGCGACGTGGTGGGAGACCGAGCCGGCCAGCGCGGAGCGCACCCCCGTCAGCCCGCGGGTGCCCATGACGATGAGCCGCGGCCGCAGCTCCTCGGCCCGCTCGACGATGGTCTGCCAGAGCGGGCCGCTGCCGCTGCGGGCGCCGCCCGTCGCGTCGAAGCCGGCCGCGCGGGCTCGGGCGACGCCGGCCTCCGCGACCTCGTCCGCCAGCGCGCGCTCGCGGGCGAGCATCTCGCCGCTGTCGTCGTAGGCGATGGCGTAGATCGCGGAGCGGACGGCGGCGCTGGAGACCGGCTCCCACGCGTGGACGACCTCGGCGGGGCCGCCGCCGAGCAGCTCGCCGGCGACGTCGATGGCGTGGTCGGCGTTCGCGGATCCGTCGTAGGCGATGAGGACGACGCCGTCGAACGGGTCGGGGGTCCCGGGGACGGCCATGTCAGGCCTCCGTCCCGGTCGCGACGACGCCGGCCGCCCGGTCGGGCCGCGGGCGGCCCGGGATCAGGACGCTGGTGGCGAGGCCCACGAGGAGCGCCACGAAGCAGAACACGAACGCGATGGTGAACCCGTCCTCGGACGGCAGCCCGCCGACGACCTGGGCCGCGAGGATCGCCGCGGCGATCTGGCCGCCGATGGCGCCGCCGAGCGAGCGCATGACGGTGTTCATGCCGGTCGCCACGCCGGTCTGGTCCTGCCGGACGTTCTGGACGATGAGGTTCGCCAGCGACGCGAACGCGAGGCCGATGCCGATGCCCTGCAGGACGGACGAGGCGTAGATGCCCGCCTTCACGTCGTGGGCGACGATGAGCAGCAGGAACGACCCGGCGGTGAACGCGGTGCCGACCATCAGCGGCGGCTTGGACCCGAAGCGGGCCTCGAGCCGGCCGGCGAACGCCCCCGCGACGATCATGAAGAGTGCGGAAGGCACCATGAACAGCCCGGCTTCGGTGACCGACGAGCCGAACCCGTAGCCGGTGCTCTCGGGCTGCTGCACGAGCTGCGGCACGAGGATGAAGGACGAGTACATGCCGACGCCGAGGAGCAGGGCGACGACGTTCGTCGTCCACACGCCCTTGATCCGCATCATGTTCATGTCGACGAGCGGCACCTCGGAACGCAGCTCCGTGCGGACCCACGCGGCGAGCACCACGAGCCCGAGGACGAACAGGCCGACGGTCTTCGCCGACAGCCAGCCCCAGGACGAGCCCTCGGAGACCGCGAGCAGCACGCCGGCGAGCCCGAGCGACATGAGGATCGCCGCGGCCCAGTTGATCTTCCCGGGCGTCTTGATCGGCGACTCCGGCACGAAGAAGTGGGTGGTGACCGCGGCGATCACGACGGCGACGAGCGGGAACCAGAAGAGCCAGTGGTAGCTCAGGTTGTCGACGATGACGCCCGCGAGCACGATGCCGAGGCCGCCGCCGATGCCGAGCAGGGCCGACATCAGGCCGATCGCCCCGGCGACCTTCTCGCGCGGGAACTCGTCGCGGATGATCCCGAACGCCAGGGGGAAGATGCCACCGCCGACGCCCTGGATGACGCGGGCCGCGATCAGCACGCCGATCGACGAGGCCACGGCGGCCAGCGCGGTGCCGGCGCAGAGGATCGCGAGCACGATCATCAGTACCCGCTCCTTGCCGAACATGTCGCCCAGCCGGCCGACGATCGGCGTGGCGACCGAGGCGCTGAGCAGGTAGCCGGTGAGGACCCATGCGACGGCCGACGCCGTCGTGTCGAGCTCCTTCTGGATGTCCGGCAGCGCGGGGGCGACGAGGGACTGCAGCAGCGCGAACGCGACGCCACCGAGGGCGAGGACGGCGAGGGTGAGGTTCGGGGTGCTGCGTTCTGCGGAGGCTTGACTCATCGGCGGATCCGGGTTCGGGGACGGGGTGTGCCGGGTGCTCAGCGCCCGGCGGGGCGGAACATCCGTTCCGCATCGATCCCCTACACTAGCGGAATGATCGTTCCGGCATCGAGTGGGGCGCGATGACGCTCACCGACGAC
>WLOB01000515.1 GCA_009699505.1 Actinomycetota bacterium
AGACCCGTGCGAGGAAGCGGCGGCGGGCGAAGGTCGGCCGGCGGCTCTGGGGCGACGGGAAGGGCGACTTCCGCACCCGCGGCTCGCGCGCCACCGCGTCCGTGCGCGGCACGCGCTGGCTCGTCGAGGACCGCTGCGACCGCACGACCCGCGTGCGCGTCTTCGAGGGGGTCGTCGAGGTCCGCGACCGCGTCCGCGGCCGCCGCGTGACGCTGCGGGACGGCGCGCAGTACGTGGCGCCGGGCCCGCGGCGCCGCCGGTGAGCCGGCGGCGGCTCCGCGCGGCCAGGCCGGGCCGCGCGGGCGGGCCCGGCCGAACGCTCCGGACGGGCCGCGCCGGCCCCGAGCGGCGGCGGATCCTCGCCGCGGTCGCGGTCGTCGCCGCCCTCGTGGCCGTCGCGCTCGGCGCCCTGGGCGCGCTGGAGGACGCGGAGCGCTCGGCGCTCGACGCGCGGTTCGAGCTCCGCGGGACGGACCCCGGACGGATCGGCCCGGTCCCGCTCGCCGTCGTGGGCATCGACGACGCCACGCTGCGGCGGCTCGACGAGCGCTTCCCGTTCTCGCGCGTCCACCACGCCCGGGTGCTCGACCGGCTGCGCGCGGCCCGGGTACGGGCCGTCGCCTACGACGTCGAGTTCAGCGAGCAGACGACGCCCGCGGCCGACGACGCCCTGATCGAGGCGATCGACGCGGTCCCGCGGATCGTCCTGGCGGGCTTCGCGACGGACGACCGCGGCCGCACCGCGATCCTCGGCGGCGAGGAGGTCCAGCGCGCCGTGGGTGCGCGGGTCGGGCACGTGGGCGTCCTGATCGACGGCGACGGCGTGCTCCGCCGGTTCCCGGACCGCACCGCCCGGCTGACGAGCTTCCCCGTCGCGGTCGCCGAGCACGCCACCGGCCGGCGGGTCGACCGGACGCCGTTCGCGAGCGACGGCGACGCCCTCGTGGACTGGGTCGGCGGCGAGCGGGCCGTCCCGACGTACTCCTTCGCCGACGTCCTGGACGGCCGGGTGCCCGCCTCGCGCCTGCGGGGCCGGATCGTCGTCGTCGGCGCGACCGCCCCGTCCCTGAAGGACGTGCGCTCCACGCCCATGGACGGCGGCTCGCCGCTGTCGGGCCCCGAGATCCAGGCGGACGCGATCGCCACCGTCCTGCGCGGCGTGCCGCTGCGCGAGAGCCCCTGGCCCGTCGGCCTGCTCCTCACCGTGCTCGCCGCGGCCGTCCCGGGGATCGCGGGGCTGCGCGGGCGCGCCTTCGGCGTCCTGCTCGCCGCGACCGCCGGCGCCGCGGCGGTGCTCGTCGTCGCCTGGGCCGCGTTCTCCCTCGACCGCGTCGTGCCCGTCGCCGAGCCGCTGCTCGCCCTGGGCCTCGGCACCCTCGGCGCCGTCGCGGCCGGCTCCGCGTTCGAGGCCGTCGAGCGACGCCGCACGCGCGAGATCTTCGCCCGCTTCGTCAGCCACGACGTCGTCGACGACGTGCTCGCCCGCACGGACGACGAGGTCCGCCTGGGGGGCGTCCGGGTCGACGCGACGATCCTCTTCTGCGACCTGCGCGGGTCGACCGCCCTCCTGGAGGAGCTCGAGCCCGAGCGCGGGATCGTCGTCCTCAACCGGTTCCTCGGCGCGATGGGCGACCGCGTCGACGCGCACGGCGGGACCCTCGTCGGCTACCGCGGCGACGGGCTGATGGCCGTCTTCGGCGCCCCGCTGGACCAGCCCGACCACGCGGACCGGGCCGTCGCCTGCGCCCGCGACATGGCGGGCCCGGCGCTCCGGCGCTGCCACGAGCTGCTGCGCGCCGACGGGGTCGACCGGGAGCTGCGGATCGGCGTCGGCGTCGCCTCGGGTCCCGTCATGGCCGGCAACGTCGGCTCGGAGCGCCGCATGGAGTACACCGCGATCGGGGACGCCGCGAACGTCGCCGCCCGCCTCGAGGGCCTGACGAAGCACCACGGCCGACCGGTCCTCGTGGCCACCGGGACCGTCCAGCGGCTCGCCGACCCGGCGGGCCTGGACCCGCTCGGCCCGGTCGCCGTCCGCGGCCGCGCGGGCACCGTCGAGGTCTGGGCGGCGGGCTGAGGTCGCGACGGCCGGCCACGGCCTCGGCAGCGGCCCGCCGGCCTCGTCGGCCCGGACGGGTGCGGCCCCGCCACCGATCCACCGTGCGGGCCGCGACCCCGCCGTGGGACGATCCGTGGCGTGATCCAGCCCGAACCGATCAACGCGCGCTTCGTCGGTGGACCGCTCGACGGCGAGACCCACCGGCTGGCGCACCGGCTCCCCTACGTGCAGGTGCCCGGCCCCGACGAGTCGTTCTTCGCCCGCCTGTGGATCGAGCGCCCCGACTGCGCCGACCACCTGCTCTACGCGGTCGACGGGGCGGACGACCCCGAGACGCTCGTCTACCGCACGATGGCCGACCGCCCCGAGGGCGACCCGGGCCCCGTCGCCGGCGCGGTCGACCCCGCGACGATCGGCGCGCCGTCCGGCCTGCGCCCCGAGGACTTCGGCGTCGACCCCGCCGACGTGCCCGCGAACCGGGCCGCGGCCGAGGGCGCCGGCGGCGCCGCGCAGGGCGGGACCGCATGAGCACCCAGCACGAGCTGCTCGCGAAGGCCGTGGAGCGCGCCGCCCGGACCGCCGCCGCGGCATACGGCTCGGAGTGGTCGGCGCTCGACGACGAGGAGCGCGCCCGCTACCGCGCCCTCTCGCGCCGCTGGGCCGAGTTCCTGGGCCTCGACGCCGCGATCGGCGCGCTGTCGACGATCGCGACGAAGACGCCCGTCGAGGCCGACGGCGCGATCGCGATCCGCACCATCGACGGCGACGACGCGCAGGTCGTGGCGGAGGAGACGCTGGCGGGGCTGATCCACGACGACACGGACGAGGCCTGAGCGCCGGCTGCCGCAGCGGCCCGCCACGGGTTGTCGCGGCGGACCGACCTAGGGCTGCCGCGGCGGACCGACCTAGGAGCCTGTTGAAAAAGTAGTTGTCCTGTCCGGTGGGGTCGTGAGACTTCTCGGGCATGGCGATGGGTGCTTCACGGGACGGGTCGGAGACCCGTCAGGTGCAGATGGTGTCGTTGGACGAACTCGTCCCTGACGACGATCGGTA
>WLOB01000516.1 GCA_009699505.1 Actinomycetota bacterium
CCACGTGTCGCTGGCTGTCGACGGATCCACCGGGGCCGTTCCCACGGCCATCCTCCAGGCCCTGCGCGACCCGCGACCCGATCTCGGCAAGGAGTTCGTCCGCTGGCGCAAGGTCATCGACCGACTGAGGGCTCGAGGAGTCGAACTGATCCTCTTCGACGAGTTCAACCGCGCCAGCCGTCGCCCGACCATGAGCGCACCGATCGCGCTTTCGATCCGAGAACACCTGCTCGACCCCGGCGTCTGCCCGGTGGTGATCGTCGGCTCGGAGAGCGCCGGGAAGGTGCTCGAGAACGCACCGGCCCTGCTGGAGGTGCTCGACGAGCAGATCGACCTCGATCCGCTCGACTGGGAGGACGAGGGCGACCAGGCGATGTTCAAGGAACTCCTCGGCGAGCTCGATGCACGGCTCGTCGGGGAGAAGCTGCTGCGGGACCTGTCGTCGCTGCGCGGGGACGATACCGCCTATCGCCTGTGGGAGGCGTCGGCCGGAAGGGTGCGCCGGCTGATGAAGATCGTCCGCTTCGCACTCGGCACCGCGCTCCACGCCGGCGCGCCGTCCCTGCGTCACGAACATCTGGCCGCGGGTGTCCAGGCGTACGCGATGCGAGCCAGGTACATCGACATCAACCCCTTCGGGGACGCGTGATAGCCATGCGCTCCGCGACCGGTCCCTGGCGTCTCGATCGGCCCCATCCCCCGCTGCCGGGGGAATCCTACAACGGCTACATCGCCCGGGTCGCCGCCGCAGAAGGCCATCCGCACACCTTCGAGCTGCACCGCATCGCGGGGCTCGAGTGGCCGCAGCGCACTGAGATGGCACCGACCTACCTGGACGGGATGCCGGCGCTTGCCGAGACGCTGGGGATAGACGTGCGGGAACTCCAGCAGCGGGCTCACGCCGTCCTTCCGGACGGCGTCCGCACCTGGCGCGGTATGCCGCTCGAGCGTCGCGTGCTCGAGCTTTCGACCCGCCGCTTCAGTCCGGCGTCCCTTTCGACGAGCGCTCATCACCGGGCGTTGTGGAGCGTCCGCCCCTTTCCGTTCTGCGAGGAGAGCTGGGAATACCTTCTGAATCGGTGCCCCGACCCGCACTGCGGGGTCGTCCAGCGATGGTATTATCCCTCGGGCATCGATCTCTGTGACCGTTGCGGCGAGCGACTGACGCATGCGGAAGCGGTCCTCGTGGACGATGAGCTGCGTGACAATCTCAGTTCGGCGGTCGGACTGCTGCACCACGACCCGGAGCGCATCTCGGAGTCCATGTCGCGGCTGCCGGAGGAGGTGCGGAGACTGGGGCCGGGAAACACGTTCGCCCTCCTGCTGGGCCTCGCACGCCTTTGGGAACCCGACCTCGGGAGTCGCCGCCGCACCATCGAGGCGGGCGTCCGGCCGGACAGACTCGCCCGAGCCATGGCGGAGGCGTGGTCCCTCATCATCGAATTTCCAATGTCCGTCGAGCGGCTCGCGGCGGACAGGCTGGCAGCCCGCAGGAGCATCCACGACGACGGGAACAGTGGGCGCACGCTGCGCTTCCTCCTCGATCCATGGCATCCGCACGCGCCCGAACTCGAGCCGTTGATCTCCTCCCTCAGATCGACCTTCGAGCGGAACGCGGCCGAATGCCCGACCGTCGCCGACGTGATGAGGGACAGCGGCACCCGGCCGCGGGACATCGCACGTCGCCGTCGCGAGGGCATCGTGGATACCGTGTTCGCGCTCGACGGAAGGCGCGCCGTGGCGCGCGTCTCTCGCGAGTTCGCCACCAGGATCGCCGAACGCCGGCGGGGGAGCATTCCGATCGCCGAGGCTGCCACCATACTGGGCATCCCCATCTACGGCGTCGAACAGATCTGCTCGGCCGGCCTTCTCGAGTGGATCGTCGATCCGCTGCCCTGCGCCGTCCGGGATCAGGTCCGCGTGGGCAGTAGATCGATCGACGACCTCGCGGCGGCGATCATCGCCCGAGCGCTCCAGTCGAACGTCGGGGGTGGAGTGCCGCTCGACCGCGTCATGCTCGGAATCGGCGGAGGGCCGAAGCCGTGGGAGCCGCTGGTCCGTAACATGCTTGCGGGCGACATCCACTTCGCCGTCAACGCGCGCGACGCGACCGTGCCGATCTTCAGGCGCTTGCTCGTCTCCGCCGATCACGTCGCGCACGTCCGCGATCTGGTCTTCGCCGGCTTCGGAGACTTCCCGGCGCGAGACCTCATCACCCGGGCGGAAGCCGGCGAGGTCATCAACGTGCAGAAGGCGAGCGAGGCCAAGTCGATGCTGGCGATGTGGCCGGCGGCGGCGTCGGGTCGCGCCGTTGTGCCCGCTGCGGACCTGAGCATCCTCGCAGCCTCCGTCATCCACGCGCAGGAGATCGCCGAACGGTTCGGCCTGGCGACGTCGGGCGTCAACGCGGTGCTGCGGCGCGCGGACGTCGACCGGAACACCGGCGGGTTCGATCGTGCCCGTGCGCTGCCGCTGATCGCCGACGCGCTTGGGAACGAGGACGCCATGGTTGCACTTGCGGCGCGCGTCGGCATGCGGCCAGGCATCCTGCGCCGCCGCCTCCGCAGCGTGGGTCCCCGATATCGGCCCCGGGGTCGCCTGCGGCGCGGTGCCTGCGCGTGAGCCGTCTCGCATCGGCGAGATCCGAAAGACCTCAATCATCGATGACGGGAGACGCGGGAATGCGTGACTGGCTGCTCCACATGACCGAGTCGCAGCGGACGTACGCCGTCGGCCTGATCGACGCCGCGCTCGACCGGCTCGGCACCCCGTTCGACATGCCACCCGTGCGATGCCCGAACTGGACGCGACTGACGGTGCCGAGCCTGGGCGACCGCCGCGCGGGTGCCAGCGTCTCGCTGTCGCGCGGAAGGGTGTTCCTGCGCACTCCGCTGTCGCTGCGAAGGGGCAGATTCGCCGCCGAGATCACGGGCCTGGCATGCTCCGCGATGGATGTCCTCGCAGATGGCGACGTCGCCGTCATGCTCGTGACGCTCGCCGGATGGAGGTCAGCGCTGTCGTCCACGGTCACGGCGGCCACGACGACCGACGTCGAGGAGATGGAGCGAGTGTCGAAGACGCTGCTGAGGGGCATCGTGCACATGC
>WLOB01000517.1 GCA_009699505.1 Actinomycetota bacterium
CCGCGCCGCACGACCGGAGGTTCCCGCCCGGGCAGCCGGCCGGCAGCCGCGCGGGCGTCCCCCGGCGAGGCCCGGAGCCGTCCGGAGCGCCTCGGACGCGCCCGTCGCGGGCCGGACGCGACACATAAGCCCGTCCCGCCCACCTCCACCACGACCCACCCCCGATCGTGCGGAAGGGGTGGGTGTAACGGCACGCCACCTCCACATCCACCTCAGGGGCACGTGGTCGGATTACGTGGGGTTACGGAGACCTCCACCCCCGCCGTCGGGCCCCGTCGCCCGATCGCCGTCCGCCGGAGCGCGGCCCGGTCGGAGGGTCGCCGCCGTCCCCCGAGCGACGGTCCCGGCGGGGGCCTCCGCCGTCCAGGTCGGCGCCCGACGGCAGCACGCCGCGCCCGCCCCGCCGGAGCCGCGGATCGGGTCCCGCGGCACCCGTCCGCCGCTGCGCCCCGAGGCCCCGCCGGCCCACCCCGTCCGACAGAAGTAGGACGTAGAACCTCCGACGTCTCGGGAGGTAGTACCCTCGACCGTCACATGACCTCGCTCCCGCTCGAGGGCGTCCGCGTCCTGGACCTCTCCCGCCTGCTCCCCGGACCCTTCGCCAGCCTGATGCTGGCCGACTTCGGGGCCGACGTCGTCAAGGTCGAGGACACCGGCGCGGGCGACTACGCCCGCGCCGCCCCGCCCTACGTCGACGGCGCCGCGGAGTCGGCGAAGTCGGCCGCCTTCATCGCGTTGAACCGCAACAAGCGGTCGATCCGCCTGGACCTCAAGTCCGACGACGGCCGCGAGGCCCTGATGGCGCTCGTCGAGGGCGCCGACGTCGTCCTGGAGTCCTTCCGGCCCGGCGTCATGGACCGCCTCGGCCTCGGGATCGACGCCCTCCGCGCCCGCAACCCGCGGATCGTCCACTGCGCGATCAGCGGCTTCGGGCAGACCGGTCCGCTCACCCAGCGGCCCGGCCACGACATGAACTACCTCGCGCTGGCCGGCGTGCTGGCGCTGAACGGCGTCCGCGACGGCGAGCCCGTGCTCGGCGGCGTGCAGATCGCCGACATCGGCGGCGGCGCCCAGATGGCCGTCATCGGCGTCCTCACCGCCCTGCGGCACGCCGAGCGCACCGGCGAGGGGCAGTCCGTCGACGTCTCGATGACCGACGGCGCCCTCTCGTGGACCGTCATGGAGTCCGCCGCCGCGCTCCACGGCCAGCAGCCCCGCCGCGGCCGGACCCTCCTGACCGGCGAGCACCTCTGCTACCGGCCCTACCCCTGCGCCGACGGCTGGATCACGATCGGCGCGCTCGAGCCGAAGTTCTGGAAGGCGTTCTGCGACGGCGTCGGCCGCGAGGACCTGATCCCGCGCCAGTTCGACCCGCCGGGCTCCGAGGCCCACGCCGAGGTCGAGCGGATCGCGCTCTCCCGCACCCGCGAGGAGTGGGCCGCGTTCGGCAGCGAGCACGACGCCTGCCTCGAGCCGGTGTGGGAGCTCGAGGAGGCGCTGGCGAGCGACCTCGTCCGCGAGCGCGAGATGGTCGTCGAGATCGACCAGCCCGGTGCGACCGCCCCCGTCCGTGCGCTCGGCGTGCCGATCAAGCTCTCCGGCACCCCGGGCGACGTGCACCGCCTGCCCGCCCCGGGCCTCGGCGAGCACACGGAGGAGGTCCTCCGCGAGGCCGGGCTCGACGAGGACCGCATCGCGGCGCTCCTGGCGTCCGGCGCGGCGGGGACGCTCGTGGGATGAGCGAGGCACCCGACACGTCCGGGCTCCTGCGGATGGGCGACCTGGCCGAGCAGGCCGGCGTCAGCCCCGCGACCGTGAAGCACTACCTCCGCGAGGGGCTGCTCGAGAGCGACGGCGACGCCGCCCAGGGCATCGAGATCGTGCGGACCTCGCGCAACATGGCGTACTACCCGCCCGCCTTCGTCGAGCGGATCCGCCTCGTCCGGCGCCTGCAGGAGGAGCGGTTCATGCCGCTGCGGGCGATCCGCGAGGTGCTGGCCGACGGCCCCGAGCGCGCCCGCGACCTCGTCGGGCGCCGCGACGAGATCATCGAGCGGGCCCTCTCGCACCAGGGTCCCGCGCTCACCGCGCGGGAGGACCTCGTGGCCGCCACCGGGGTGCCTGAGGACGCGCTGGACAAGCTCGCGGAGCTGCGCGTGATGGGCGACGGGACCCGGGGCTACGACCCCGACGAGGTCCGGATCGTCCAGGCGTTCATGCGCTTCCGGGACACCGGCTTCGGCGAGGAGCTCGGCTTCACGGTCTACGACGCCCTGCGCTACGTCGAGGCGCTCGAGCCCCTCGTGCGGGAGGAGACCCAGACCTTCCTGCACCGCATGGTCGACCGCGACGTCACCCCGGAGCGCGCCGTCGAGCTCATGCTGTCGGCGACGGACCCCCTCCGCGAGCTCGTCGGCGCCGTCCACGGCCACGTCCTGCGCCGCGAGCTCGCCCGGGAGCGCCGCAAGGCCTGACCGGGCCGGCCGGCCCGCGGCCCGGCCCCGCGCGGGCGCCGGGCCGATCTGCCACCGTTCCTGGCCGGGCCTCCCACGGGGGCCTATACTCGCCCGACTGACCGGTCAGTCAACGGGCCGTGCGTCCGCCGGCCCCGTCGACCGAGATCCCGTGCGCGCCGCCGTCGTCCAACTCCTCGCCACCCCCGACGTCGACGCGGCGCAGGAGGCCGCGGACCGCCTCGTCCGCCGCGCCGCCGCCGCGGGGGCCACCGTGGTCCTGCTGCCGGAGAAGTGGTCCGTCCTCGGCCGCGACGCGGACGTCGCCGCCGGCTCCCAGCCGCTCGACGGCCCCGCCGTCACGTGGGCCCGGCGGACCGCCGTGGAGCTCGGGGTCGACCTGCTCGCCGGCTCCGTCTCGATCGCGCGCGCCGACGGCCGCCAGCAGAACACCGCGATCCACGCCGCCCCGGACGGGCGCCTCGCGCTCTACGGCAAGCTCCACCTCTTCGACGCCGACGTCGCCGGCCGCCGCTACCGGGAATCGGACCGCGAGATCGCCGGGGACGGCCTCGTCGTCTCCGCGCTGGCGGACGACGCGGGGACGAAGGTCGGGATGACCGTCTGCTACGACCTGCGCTTCCCC
>WLOB01000518.1 GCA_009699505.1 Actinomycetota bacterium
GTGCCCGCGATCGCGTTGACCGTGGTCCCGCCCGAGGCGACGCCGAAGTTCGCGTGCCGGCCCGCCGGGACGGCGCGCAGCGCGGCGGCCCCGGCCTCGAGCATGGCGTGCACGGCGCTCGGTGCGTCGCGGTCGCCCCAGGAGTGGCCGCCGGGCCCCGCGTAGGAGGCCCGCAGGCGGACGGAGCCGATCCCGCCGACGACCAGCTCGTCCAAGAGGTGCCCTTCGAGCGAGATGAACGCCCGGGCGGGCACGGTCCGCAGCAGGTGCTTCGCGCCGCGGAGGTCGCCGAGGCCCTCCTCCCCCACCGTCGCCGCCAGGACGACGCCGCCGCCCGGGGCCAGGGTGCCCGCGGCCAGCTCGCGGGCGAGGACGACGAGGGCGGCGACGGCGACCGTGTTGTCGCCGATCCCGGGGGCCAGCAGCCGGTCGCCGTCGCGCCGCGGCCGCAGCGCGACCTCGGGGCCGAAGACGGTGTCCAGGTGCCCCGCGACGACGACGGCGGGCGCCTCGCGGTCCGCACCCGACGGACGGGCCAGGACGTTGCCGACGGCGTCGCGCTCCACGACGAGGCCCGCGGCGGAGAAGAGCCGCGCGACCGCGTCGCCGCGCTCCTCCTCGTGGCCCGTCGGCGCCGGGATCGCCGCGAGCTCGAGCGTGAGGCCGACGAGCTCGTCCAGGGCGGGATCGGGAGCGGGGCGGCGGCGGGGCACGGGTCGGTGGGCCGGCACGACGGGCGCCGTCCCCTGGACCCTCCCACACCGCCCGTCCACGGGGCGACCCCCCGTCGAACGTCCAACGGGGTCGGGCGACGCGCGTCCCGTGCCGATGGACCGGGTGTGACTCGACGCCTCGCGGTCCTCCCCGCCCTGCTCGCCACCACCCTCCTCCTCCCCTCCGCCGCGGACGCCGCACCACGCGGACCCGCGGGTGGCGGCGCGACCGCCGCCACCGTCGCCGCGATCGACACGGACGACCCGACCGGCGGCGCCGGTGCCGCCGACGTCCCCGCCGACGTGCCCGGTCCGGCCCGTCCGAACCGCCCGGCTCCCCGCGACCCGGACGACGGCGACGACCGCGGCTCCGCCCCGCAGGGCCCGCCCGCGCCGCCGGCCGCCGCCCCGCCCGTCGATCCCGCGGTCCTCGTGCCCGTGCCGAGCTCGCGCCGGACCGTCGCGGGTCGCGTCGCCCGCCTGCGCACGGACGGCCGCGCCGCGATCCCGCGCTCCGCGCCCCAGCGGGTCAAGCGCGTCATCGCCGCGGCGAACCTCATCGTCGGCAAGCCCTACAAGTGGGGCGGCGGCCACGCCCGGCTCTTCGACTCGGGCTACGACTGCTCCGGCGCCGTCGGCTACGCCCTGATCCGCGCCGGCCTGCAGTCGGGCTCCATGGTCAGCGGCACGTACGCCCGCTGGGCCGTGCAGGGCGACGGCCGGTGGATCTCGGTCCACGCGAACCGGGGTCACGTCTACATGGAGGTCGCCGGGCTGCGGCTCGACACGAGCGCCGTGGCCGATCCGGGCGGCGCGAAGGGCGTCCGCTGGCGTCCCGTCATCGGTCGCCGCACGGGCTTCCACACGCGGCACATCGCGGGGCTGTAGCCGGGGCCGGCCGGCGGCGGTGCCGCCGACGCGCCGCGGGACGGGGCCGCCGACGCCCACGAAGGACGGGGCCGCCGACGCGCCGCGGGACGGGGCCGCCGACGCCCACGCAGGACGGTCCCGCCGACGCGCCGCGGGACGGGGCCGCCGACGCCCACGCAGGACGGTGCCGCCGACGCGCCGCAGGACGGTCCCGCCGACGCGCCGCAGGACGGTCCCGCCGACGCCCACGCAGGACGTAGGGTCGCGGGCATGCTGCGCGGTCTCGTCCTGTCGGCCCTCGTCGGCGCCGCGATCTCGACGGCAGGCGCGCCCGCCGCGGGCGCCGCGGGCCGGTGCGGATCGGTCGACCTGCCGTACACGGACGCGGTCGCCGCGGTCCGGGTCACGACGGGCTCCCTGGGGTGCCGCACGGCCCGCTCGCTCGTGGTGGCGACCTGGAGCCGGACGCTCTTCCCCGAGCCCCGCCGCTCCGTCGCGGTCACGCGGGGCGGGCGGACCTACCGGTGCCTGATCGGGTCGATCCGGACGACGATGGTCTGCTCCCACCGGTCGGGCGGCGCGCTGCGGATCCGGGTGCGCGCGACCGTCTGAGGCTGGGGCCGATCCGCGCGGCGTACCATCACGCCGTGGCCTCCCTGACGCTGATGCACAACCCGAACTGCTCGACCTCGGTGCGCGCCCTCGACGCGCTGCAGGAGGCCGGCCGCGAGGTCTCCGTGCGCAAGTACCTGCTGGTGGCCGAGCGCCTGAGCGAGAACGAGGTCCGGTCCCTCGCCGAGCGGCTCCAGGGCGATCCGGTCGACGCGCTGATCCGGCGCGACAAGAAGTACAAGGACCTCGGGCTGCAGGCCGACGGGCTCGGCGTCGACGAGGTCGTGTCCATCCTCGTCGAGCACCCGTCGCTGCTGCAGCGCCCGATCCTGGACGACGGCACCGACGTCGTCATCGGCCGTCCGCGCGAGCGCCAGGCGGCGTGGGCGGCGACGGGCCGCGCGGTCGTCGAGGGCTGACACGGGTCCGAGGGCGGACGCCGCCTCAGGGCCCGAGACCGGACAGGGCTCGTCCGGAGCCGAGGACACCGGTCGGTCGTCGTCCGGAGGCCGATCGCGGGGCAGGCGTCGCACCCCGTCGGGGAGGTCCGGCCCGCGACGAGGGTCACGTCGGCGTCCTCGGTGACCGACGGCGCCGCCCCCAGCCGGTAGGCGCCGACGATGGATCCGCGCCGGCGGTCGTAGGAGATCGCGACGGCCCGAGGTCGCGGCCCGCGCCGGGCACCGTCGCGTCGCCCGCGGGATCCTCGCCCCCGCCGAGGAGCTCCGTCTGCGCCGTCGGCGCGCCCCCGAGGACCGCGACCGCGGACTGGACGACGGCCCCGGCGATCGCCCGGGCCGTCGGCGCGCCCCGAGGACCGCGACCACGGACTGGACGACGGCCCCGGCGATCGCCCGGCGTCCGGGGCGACGGGCGGCGGTGGCCGGA
>WLOB01000519.1 GCA_009699505.1 Actinomycetota bacterium
CCGCGCCGCGCGCGCGAAGCGGGACGCGGCGGCCGCGGCGAAGGCCGACCGCGCCGCGAAGGCCGCCGCGGCCCGGAAGGCGGCCGAGGCCCAGCGGGCCCGGGACGCCGCCGCGGCGGCGGGCACGAAGGGCGCGGGGACCACCGGCTCCGGATCCTCCGGGTCGGGGGGCTCCCGCGGCACGGACGCCACCTCCCCCGCGGGCTCCGGCAGGAGCGCCGCCGAGGACGCGACGGCCGACACGCCGTAGCGCGCAGAGACCGCGACCGATCGGCGCGCCACCGGGGCGATCCCCCCCCGTCGGGCGGCCGCGGGCGCCGCGGACGCTCCCACGGCCCCGCCGGGGCGCTCCCGACGGGCAGATCCGCCTTCCCCCCGGCCCGGCGGCGTGGGATCGTCGGACGGATCGACACGTCGATGTCGAGAACCGGCGCCCGGCTCCGCTCACCGGGTGGAGGGCCGCACGAGGCGGCCCACGACAGGAGACCCCACCATGCCGAAGTACCTGCTGCTCAAGCACTACCGCGGTGGCCCCGAGCCGCACCACCCGTTCCCGACCATGGACCAGTGGGACCCTGCCGACGTCGACGCCCACATGGCGTTCATGCGGCACGTCAACGACGTCCTGCGCGAGCGCGGCGAGCACGTCGACGCGCAGGCGCTGGCCCCGACCCGCACCTGGGTGCGCTACGGCGGCCCGGACGCGGCGCCCGTCACGACGGACGGCCCGCACCCCGAGACGAGCGACCTGATCGCGGGCTGGTTCATGGTCGACGTCGACTCGTACGAGCGGGCGCTCGAGATCGCCGCGTGGGTGTCGTCCGAGCCCGGCCCCGCAGGTGAGCCGCTCTACGAGTGGATCGACGTCCGCGAGGTCATGGAGCACACGCCGGCGGGCGCCAACGAGGCGTGAGCGGCGTGCCGCACGGACGGGTGGACGAGGACGCGCTCCGCGCCCTCGTCCCCCGCGTCCTCGGCGCGATGGTCCGGCGCGGCGAGGACTTCGACGCGGCGGAGGACGCCCTGCAGGAGGCGCTGGTCGAGGCGCTGCGCGTCTGGCCGGCCCGTCCGCCGGACGACCCGCGTGCCTGGCTGACGGCGGTGGCCACGCGCCGCCTGATCGACGCGCGTCGCAGCGAGGCCGCGCGTCGCCGTCGCGAGGAGGCCGAGCTCATCGAGCCGACCCCGCCGCCGGCGACGGAGGAGCCGGCGGACGACACGCTGCTCCTGTTCTTCTGCTGCGCCCATCCCGACCTGGCGCCGGCGTCGCAGGTGGCGCTGACCCTGCGGGCGCTGGGCGGCCTGACGACCCGCGAGATCGCGGACGCCTTCTTCGTCCCCGAGGCGACGATGGCGCAGCGCATCAGCCGGGCCAAGCGCACCCTGCGGGGCCGGCCGCTGGACCGGCCGGGCGACCTGGCCGTCGTCCTGCGGGTGCTCTACGTCCTCTACACCGCCGGCCACGGCGGACGGACCGACCTGGCGGCGGAGGCCATCCGGCTCGGACGGCTGCTGGGGTGCGCGACGGACGAGCCCGAGGCGCACGGCCTGCTCGCGCTCATGGTCCTGAACCACGCCCGGCGACGCGCGCGGACGGACGACCAGGGCCGGATCGTCCCGCTCGACCGGCAGGACCGCGCGCTCTGGCGGACGGACGAGATCGCCGAGGGCGTGGGGATCCTGCAGAGCGCGCTGGCCCGCGGTCGTCCGGGCCGGTACCAGGCGCAGGCGGCGATCGCCGCCCTGCACGACGACGCGGCGAGGGCCGGGGAGACGGACTGGCCGCAGGTCCTCGCCTGGTACGACGACCTCGTGGCGCTCTCGGCCGACGCGGTCCGTCAGGACCCCGCGGCGGTGCTCGGTCGCGCGGTGGCGGTCGGCCACGCCCTCGGCCCCGAGGCGGGCCTGCGCGAGACGGAGCGCCTGCGCGACGTGCTCGGGGACCGCCACCGCTGGCACGCCGTGCGCGGGCACCTGCACGAGCTCGCGGGCGACCTCGCCGCCGCCGGGGACGCGTACGCCGAGGCGGCCACGCGGGCGACCGTCGTCCCCGAGCGCGACCACCTGGTGCGGCAGGCCGCACGCGTCCGCGCGTCCTGACCCGTCCTCGGCCGGTCGCACGGGCCCGGCGGGACGCCGCCGCGGCCGCGTGGTCCCGCGACGACGGCGAGCGCGACCGTGCCTCTCCGGCACGGTCCCTTGCGTCGGCGGCCACGGTGCCGCACCGTGGTCGGGATGGACGAGACCGACCGTCGCCCGGCCCGATGACCGCGGGGCCCTTCTCCGACCCGGCGGCCGTCGCCTCGTACGTCGAGGGCCCGCCGCGTGCCGTCCCGGGCTTCGCGGCGGCGCACGCGCTCGTGGACGGCCTGCTCGCGGAGACGGTGCCCGACGACGGCCGGGTCCTCGTCGTCGGTGCCGGCGGCGGGCTCGAGCTCGCCCACCTCGCCGCGCGGCACGACGGCTGGCGCTTCGACGGCGTCGACCCGTCCGCCGCGATGCTCCGGCTGGCCCGGACGACGCTCGGGCCGCTCGCGTCACGCATCGAGCTGCACGAGGGGTACGCCGCGGACGCGCCGGAGGGGCCGTTCGACGGGGCGACGTGCCTGCTGACCCTGCACTTCGTGCCCGTGGCGGACCGCGTCCCGACGCTGCGCGAGATCCGCCGGCGCCTGCGGCCGGGCGCGCCGCTGCTGACGCTGCACCACAGCGTGCCCGGCGGGGACGCCCGCCGGACGTGGCTCGAGCGGTCCGTGCGTTTCGCGACCGGCCCCGGCGCGCCGGCGGAGCAGGTCGCCCGTTCGGCCGCCACAATGGACGAGCGCCTGGCGCTCTGCACCCCCGAGGAGGACGAGCGGCTGCTGCGGGACGCCGGCTTCACCCGGGTCGCGCAGTACTTCGGCGCCCTCACCTTCCGCGGCTGGATCGCGCACGCCTGAGCGGCGCGTCGGCTCGCCCGTCCGCCGGGCCCGCGGCCTCCCGGCCCCGGCCTCCGGCCCGGGCGACGGAGCGGCGGCCGCGGGTGGCCGCGGGTGGCCGCGGGCCCTCGTCACCGCGCCGCGTCGACCGCGGTCGCGGCGCC
>WLOB01000052.1 GCA_009699505.1 Actinomycetota bacterium
CGACTCGCCCCCGGGGCGTCGAAGACCTTCCGGTGGGAGCTCACGCCCGCCGTCGCCGGCCGCCACGCGATCCGCTGGCGCACCGCCGCGGGTCTCGACGAGGACGGCCCCGTGCGGGCCGCCGCCGGCAGCGCCACGAGCGGCCGGCTCCCCGTCACCATCGCGGACTGACCGGGCGCGGCGCCCCGGGTCGGGTCCGGCGGCTCTCGCGCGCCCTCGTCGCCGCCCTGCCTCCTGCGGCGGCGCCCGCCCGGCGCGCACGCAGCCGTCCGGTTCCACGCCCCGGAACGACGACGGGCGCCGCCGGGATCCGGCGACGCCCGAGGCGACGTGCGTGCGGGGGGCCGGGCTCGCGCCCGGCCCCTCGCACGGCTACTTCGGCGGCAGGTCGTCCGTCGAGTGGGCCTGCAGCGTCTCGCTGCCGGCCTCGCCCGTGCGGATCCGGTACGACTCGTCGACCGGGATCAGGAACACCTTGCCGTCGCCCACCGCACCCGTGCGGGCGTGCTTGAGGATGGAGTCCACGATCGTCTGGACGTCCCCGTCGTCGACGACGCACTCGATCTTGAGCTTCGGACGCAGGTAGTTCGTCAGCTCGGCGCCGCGGTAGCGCTCCGTGATGCCCTTCTGGCGCCCGGACCCCTTGACCTCGCTCACCGAGAGGCTCGGGAAGCCGAGATCCAGGAGCTCGCCACGGATCGGCTCGAAAGCCTCGTGGCGAACGTATGCGACGACCATCTTCATGCCTTGATCTCCTTGCTGGGAGTCGCGCCGATGGACGGGGTCGCAGCGTACTGCGCGCCCACCAGCTCGGCCTCCGGGATGAACTGCTCAGGGTAGCCGTACATGCCGTGCTCCGAGATGTCCAGGCCCGCGACCTCCGCCTCCTCGCTCACGCGGATGCCGATCGTCTTCTTGATGATCCAGAAGGTGGCGAACGACAGGGTGAAGACGAAGGCGAAGGTGATGATCACCACGAGCGCCTGCACGATCAGCTGATCGATGCCGCCGCCGGTGAACAGGCCGCCGTCCGGGTTGCCGCCCAGCGCGTTGTACTTCGCGAGGTCGGGCGAGAGGAACAGGCCCACCGCGAGCGTGCCCCAGATGCCGGCCAGGCCGTGCGCGGAGGTCGCGCCGACCGGGTCGTCGATGCCGATGCGGTCGATGAACAGGATGCCGAAGACCACGATGATGCCGGCGATGAAGCCGATGATCGGGGCGGCCCACATCTCGACGTAGCCGGCGGGCGCCGTGATGGCGACCAGGCCGGCGATCGCGCCGTTGCCGACCATGCCGACGTCGAAGGACTTCGTCTTGAGCCAGACCGTGAGGCCGGCGCCGACGACGCCCGCGCCGGCGGCGAGGTTCGTGACGGCGATGACGTGCGCGAAGAAGCCGGAGTCCGTGTTGAGCGACGAGACGCCGTTGAAGCCGAACCAGCCGAGCCACAGGACGACGACGCCGATGCCGAAGATCGGCATGGAGTGCCCGGGGATGGCGCGCGGCTTGCCGTCGGGGCCGTACTTGCCCTTGCGCGGCCCGAGGACGATGGCGGCGGCGAGCGCGGCGGTGGCGCCGCAGAGGTGGACGACGCCGGAGCCGGCGTAGTCGAGGGCGCCGGCCGCGTCGCCGATCGTCAAGCCGTTGTCGCCACCGAAGTAGCCGACGCCGGACCACGTCGCGTGGGCGACGATCGGGTAGATGATCGCGAGGAAGACGATCGCGAAGATCGGGTAGACCACGAACTTGATGCGCTCGAGGGTCGAGCCCCAGACGATCGCCAACGCGACCGCGGCGAACGTGAACTGGAAGAAGAAGAACGCGAAGCCGTCCGCGCCGCCCGTGGCGGTCGGGACGCCGGCCTCGTCGTAGGTCAGCTTGTAGAAGAAGTCGCCTCCGCCGATGAGCGGGTGCGCCCCGGAGCCGAAGGCGATGCTGTAGCCGACCGCCCACCAGACGATGGCCGCGACGGCGATGTTGACGACGATCTTGGCGATGCCGGAGCCGACGTTCTTGCCGCGCGAGAAGCCGACCTCCAGGCCGAGGAAGCCGACCTGCATGAAGAAGACGAGACAGGCGCCGAGGATGAGCCAGACGGCGTTGAGCTCGTTGACGAGCTTCAGCAGGTCCGTCGGGATCTGCGCGGCGTCCGCGCCGGTGTAGCCGTTGTCGGGGGCGTAGACCGCGGCCGACGTGGCCGGGATCGCGATCGCCGCGGCGAAGACGGACGTCAGGGCGGCGATGCCCAGGCGCTTGCGCGACGGCATCGTCCACTTCGTCGGTGTTCGCACGATGGGCGTGCGCTGCTTCTTGGGGTCGCTCTGCGCGCCGGTTGCGCGTCGCGACCGTAGGGTCGAAGACATTCGGGGTTCTCCTTGATCGGGCTCGTCACAGCGTCGCGGGCCCGGCCGGCGCCCCGGCTGTCCGGATGGCGAAAGCCGCGATGTACAGATGCTCCACATCGGCGGGGGTCATCCCGCGTGTCGATTGGACGAACCGCCCTCTTGGACATCGGGATAAGGTCCGGGTCGCCCAGTCGGACCTAGTGTCGCCTCTGGTCAGTACGCGCCCCGACCCCTGTGTCCCGCGCGTACGACGGTCACCGACCCCGAGGAGTACCCGCAGCCCATGACCCATCCCCGCCAGAGGAACGTCTCCGCCGCCCGGTGGAACGCCGACGACGTCGCGTTCGGTCTGGACGACCTCACCCGCCCGCAGAACCAGGTCTTCGGGATCGACTCGTTCTCGCCGGCCGTCCAGCGCCAGCGCCTGCCCAAGGACGTCTACAAGCGCCTGCAGCGGACCCTCGAGCGTGGCGAGGCGCTCGACGTCACGCTCGCCGACGCCGTCGCGTCGGCCATGCGCGACTGGGCCCTGGAGAAGGGTGCGAGCCACTACACCCATTGGTTCCAGCCGCTGACGGGGTCGACCGCCGAGAAGCACGACTCGTTCTTCAACCCCACCGGCGACGGCGGCGCGATCGCCGACTTCTCCGGCAAGGAGCTGATCCAGGCCGAGCCGGACGCGTCCTCCTTCCCGAACGGCGGCATCCGCTCCACGTTCGAGGCCCGCGGCTACACCGCCTGGGACCCGACGTCCCCGGCGTTCATCCTCGAGAACCCCAACGGCGCGCTCCTCTGCATCCCGACGGCGTTCACGTCGTGGACGGGCGAGGCGCTCGACACGAAGATCCCGCTGCTGCGCTCGATGGACGCGCTGTCCCGCGCCGCGATCCACGCCCTGCAGACCCTGGGCGACGAGGACCCGATCCGCGTCATGACGTCGATCGGCGCCGAGCAGGAGTACTTCCTGATCGACGAGCAGTACTACTACGAGCGCCCCGACCTCCAGATCACGGGCCGCACCCTCTTCGGCACCCAGCCGCCGAAGGGCCAGGGCCTCGACGACCACTACTTCGGGTCGATCCCGGAGCGCGTGCTCGCGTTCATGATGGAGGCCGAGCGCACGCTCGCGAAGCTCGGCGTCCCGGTCAAGACGCGCCACAACGAGGTCGCGCCGGGCCAGTTCGAGTTCGCGCCGCTGTACGAGTCGTCCAACATCGCGGCCGACCACCAGCACCTCGTCATGCAGATCCTGCAGAAGACGGCGCCCCACTACGGCCTGAAGTGCCTCCTGCACGAGAAGCCGTTCGCCGGCGTCAACGGCTCGGGCAAGCACAACAACTGGTCCATGGGCACGGACCTCGGCGGCAACCTGCTCGATCCGGGCGACACGCCGCACAGCAACCTGATCTTCCTGTTCTTCTGCTCGGCCGTCATCAAGGCCGTCGACGAGCACGCCGGACTGCTGCGCGCCACCGCCTCCAACGTCGGCCAGGACCACCGCCTGGGCGCCAACGAGGCCCCGCCGGCGATCATGTCGATCTTCCTGGGCGCCGAGCTCGAGGCCGTCTTCTCGGCGATCGAGCGCGGCGAGGGCGACCCGTCCGCCCCGGGCTCGTTCCTCGGCCTGGGCACCCCGGTGCTGCCGCCGCTGGCGCGCGACTCCGGCGACCGCAACCGCACGTCGCCGTTCGCGTTCACCGGCAACAAGTTCGAGTTCCGCGCGCTGGGCTCGTCCCAGTCGCTCGGCCTGACGAACACGGTCCTCAACACGATCACCGCCGAGGCGATCACGGACCTCACGACGCAGCTGCAGACGAAGCTCGACGCGGGCGTGGAGCTCGCGGCCGCGGTCACGGAGATCGCCGGCGAGAACTTCACGAAGCACAAGCGGGTCGTGTTCTCCGGCGACGGCTACTCCGACGAGTGGGAGACGGAGGCCGAGAGCCGCGGGCTGCAGAACCTGCGCACGACGGTCGATGCGCTCCCCGAGCTCGTCACCCCGAAGACGCTGGCGCTGTTCGAGTCCCACGACGTGCTCTCCGAGCGCGAGATGGAGGCCCGCTACGAGGTCCAGGTCGAGCAGTACTCGGCCAAGCTCAACATCGAGGCCGAGACGGCCGCGACGATGGCGCGCACGCTGATCATGCCCGCCGGCGTGGCGCAGCTGAACCGCCTGGTGTCGGCCGGCCTCGACGCCGCCGCGGCGGAGACGAAGGCCCTCGTCGAGGAGCTCTACGAGGCCATCCTGGCGCTCGAGAAGCTGAACGCGACCGAGGGCGAGCTGCACGAGATCTCCTACGCCGGCTTCCTGCGCGACGAGGTCATCCCCGCGATGACCGCCGTGCGCACCGTCGCCGACAAGCTCGAGAAGATCGTCGCGGACGACCTGTGGCCCCTGCCGCACTACTCCGAGATGCTCTTCATCAAGTAGCGGATCGTCCGGCCCGCGAGGCCGGAGCAGCAGGACCCGGAACCCCCGTCGAGCACGGGGGTTCCGTCGTTCCGGGGCCACCGCCGGCGTGCGACCGGCCGGGTGGGCCGCGCCGGGCGCGGACCGGCGAGCCGCCGCGCCACGCTCCGTCGCCCGTCGACACACGCGCGTCACGCCCCCGTCACGGAGCCGTCACACCCCGGCCGGACCCCGGCACGACGATCGGACGACCCTCCCCCGCGCGCCGGCCCCGTGGCCGGCCGAGAAAGCCGTCCGATGCCCTCCCCCAGCATCCGCACCGTCCTGGCCGCCGCGACCCTCGCGACCGCCGCCCTCCTCTCCCCCGCCGTGTCGTCGGCCGCGACCGTCGACACGACGCTGCAGGCCGCGGTGCCGGGGCTGCCCGGCGCGACCGAGGTCCGCACGGGCTACGACCGCACGCTCTTCCGCCACTGGGTCGACGCGGACGGCGACGGCTGCAACGCCCGCAACGAGGTCCTGATCGCGGAGGCGACGACCCGCCCGTCGATCGGCGCGTCCTGCGCGCTCACCGGCGGCCGCTGGTCCTCCTACTACGACGGCGCGACGTGGACGGACCCGCAGGACCTCGACATCGACCACCTCGTCCCGCTCGCGGAGGCGTGGGACTCCGGCGCCCGCACCTGGACCGCGTCCGAGCGGCAGTCCTTCGCCAACGACCTCGGCGACCCGCGGAGCCTCGTGGCCGTCACGGACAACGTGAACCAGGCGAAGGGCGACCAGGACCCCGCCACGTGGGAGCCGCCGATCGCCGGCGTCCGCTGCCGGTACGCCGCGGAGTGGGTCGCGGTCAAGCTGCGCTGGCGCTTGACCGTCGACGCCGCGGAGCGCTCCGCGCTGTCCTCGCGTGCCTCGGGGTGCGCCTCGACGCGCATCGTGGTGCAGACGGCGCGCTGAGCCGGGCCCCGGGGCGCGACGGCCCGCGCGCGTCGTGGCGCACGCGGCGCCGGCCCCCGATCCCGGGAACGACGACGGCCCCGCGATGCGGGGCCGTGGGTGCTGCGGGCGGGCGGCATGCCCGCCGTCCGCCGGGTGGCGGCGCCCCGGAGGGCGCCGCCGGGATCAGGCCGCCACGTCGTAGCGGTCGAGGTCCATGACCTTGGCCCAGGCGTCGACGAACGCGTGGACGAACTGCTCCGACGCGTCGTTCGACGCGTAGACCTCGGCCAGGGCGCGCAGCTCGGAGTTCGAGCCGAACACGAGGTCGGCACGCGTGCCGGTCCACCGGACCGACCCGTCGCCGGCCCGGCCCTCGAACGTGTTGTCGTCCGCGCCGGTCCACGAGACGCCCATGTCGAGCAGGTTCACGAAGAAGTCGTTCGTGAGCGTGCCCGGGCGGTCGGTGAGGACGCCGTGGGTCGAGCCGCCGGCGTTCGCGCCGAGGACCCGGAGGCCGCCGACGAGGACCGTCATCTCCGGCGCCGAGAGCGTCAGGAGGTTCGCGCGGTCGACGAGGAGGTACTCCGCGCGCTGCGGCTGGGCGCCCGTCGCCCAGTTGCGGAAGCCGTCCGAGGCCGGCTCCATCGCGTCGAAGGACTCGACGTCGGTCTGCTCCTGCGAGGCGTCGCCGCGCCCGGGCGTGAACGGCACCGTGACGTCGACGCCGCCGGCCTCCGCGGCCTGCTCGACCGCGACGTTGCCGCCGAGGACGATGAGGTCGGCGAGCGAGACGTCACCGTCGAAGGACGCCTGCACGCCCTCCAGGGCGCTCAGCACCTTCCCCAGGTCCTGCGGGTCGTTGACCGCCCAGTCCTTCTGCGGCGCGAGGCGCACGCGGGCGCCGTTGGCGCCGCCGCGCTTGTCGCTGCCGCGGAAGGAGCCGGCCGAGGCCCACGCCGCGCGCACGAGCTCGGACACCGAGAGGCCGGTGGCGGCGATCGCGGACTTCAGCGTCGCGACCTGCTCCTCCGTGAGCTGCGGGCCGACCGGGACCGGGTCTTGCCAGAGGAGCTCCTCCTGCGGGACCTCGGGGCCGAGGTAGCGGTCCTTCGGGCCCATGTCGCGGTGCGTGAGCTTGAACCAGGCGCGGGCGAACGCGTCGGCGAACTCCTCGGGGTTCTCGTGGAACCGCTTCGAGATCTTCCGGTACTCCGGGTCCTCGATCATCGAGAGGTCCGTCGTGAGCATCGTCGGCTTGCGCATCGGCGCCTCGGGCGTCGGCCCGGGGATGATCGCCTCGGCGTCCTTGGCGATCCACTGCCACGCGCCGGCGGGGCTCTTCTCGAGCTCCCACTCGTACGTGAAGAGGAAGTCGAAGTAGTCGCCCGACCACTGCACCGGGGTGCGGGTCCACGTGACCTCGAGGCCCGACGTGATCGTGTCGTTGCCCCTGCCCGAGGCGTAGGAGTTGCTCCAGCCGAGGCCCTGCTCGACGAGGTCGGCACCCTCGGGCTCCGCGCCGATGTGCGCGTCGGGGTCCGCCGCGCCGTGCGTCTTGCCGAAGGTGTGGCCGCCGGCGATGAGCGCGACGGTCTCCTCGTCGTTCATCGCCATGTTGCCGAAGGTCATCCGGATGTCCTTCGCGGCGGCGACCGGGTCGGGCTGCCCCTCCGGACCCTCGGGGTTCACGTAGATGAGCCCCATCTGGGAGGCGCCGAGCGGCTTCTCGAGCTGGCGGTCGCCCGTGTAGCGCTTGTCGCCCTTGAGCCACTCCTGCTCCGGGCCCCAGTAGACCTCCTCCTGCGGCTCCCACACGTCCTCGCGACCGCCGGCGAAGCCGAAGGTCTCGAAGCCCATGGACTCGAGGGCGACGTTGCCCGCGAGGACCATGAGGTCGCCCCAGGACAGGCTGCGGCCGTACTGCTGCTTGATCGGCCAGAGCAGGCGGCGCGCCTTGTCGAGGTTGGCGTTGTCGGGCCACGAGTTCAGCGGGGCGAAGCGCTGCTGGCCGGCCCCGGCGCCGCCGCGGCCGTCGTGCACGCGGTAGGTGCCGGCGCTGTGCCACGCCATGCGCACCATGAGGCCGCCGTAGTGGCCGAAGTCCGCGGGCCACCAGTCCTGCGACGTCGTGAGGGCCTGCTCGATGTCCTTCTTGACCTGCGGCAGGTCGAGGCTGCCGAACGCCTTCGCGTAGTCGAAGTCCTCGCCGAGCGGGTTCGCGACGGCGGGGTTCGGCGCGAGGATCTTGAGGTTCAGGCGCTCGGGCCACCACTCGCGGTTGCCCCCACCCTGGGTCGGATAGGGGAGGCGGTCGTGCGCGACGGGGCAGCGGGCCTCCGCGGCGTCCGGCTGCTGCTCGTTCATCTTGCCTTCGACGGCATCCGGCTTGTCGGACATCGCTGCTCCAGGGGGTGAGGGGTGGACTTCAGGACCTGCTCCGCGCCGCCACGCACGCCGGGCACGTGCCCCAGTAGACGACCTCGGCCTCGTCGATGACGAAGCCGTGGTCCTGCTCCGGGTGCAGGCACGGCGCGGCGCCCGCCACGCAGTCCACGTCGGCGATCGCGCCGCAGGAGCGGCACACGACGTGGTGGTGGTTGTCGGCGACGCGCGACTCGTACCGCGCGACGGACCCCTGCGGCTGGATGCGGCGCACCAGCCCGGCGTTCGTCAGCGCGTCGAGCACGTCGTAGACCGTCTGCTGCGACACGTTCCCGATCTCGTCGCGGACGACGTCGATCAGGGTGTTCGTGTCCGCGTGCGGACGGTCGTGCACCGCCGTGAGGACCGCGACCCGGGGACGCGTCACGCGGAGCGACGCTCCGCGCAGGACGCGTTCGGGATCGGGGACCGGCGGCACGGCGCGGAGTCTCGCACATTTCTGGAACGGATCCAGAAAACCTGTCCGCCGGACCGCAAACGTCACACCGGCGTCACAGCGGGACGGCCCCGGCCGCCGTTCCCGCCCGTTCAGAGGTCGTGCACGACGAGGCCGGGCAGCCGTTCGGCCAGGCGCTCCACGAGCACCCGCCGGTGGCAGACCGCGGGGTCGGCCTCGAGGCACATGAGGACCGTCCGCGGCGCCTCCCCGCCGGCAAGCTCCTCGGCCAGGAGGTCGAGGGCCGCCGACGGGGCCTCCTCCTCCTCGACGTGCTGCTCCATCCGCGCGTGGCCCGCCGCCACCCGGCCGCCCTTGTAGTCCGACCGGATGTCGGGCGGGGTGCCGAGGTCCCGCCGGTGCTCGTAGGCGATCCGGTGCTCGCCCAGGAGCAGCCCGAGCTTCGTCTTCGACATCCCCGCGCGCCGCGACTGCGCGCGGAAGCGGACGTCGATGAGCCGCTCGATCCCGGCGGCCTCGAGCTCGGCGACCAGGGCGTCCGGGGGCAGCCGCTCGTAGCCGACGGTCCAGATCTCGGGGGCCATGGGGCCAGCATCGCACCGTCCGAGGTCGTCCCCCGTCCGCGTCCCGGCACCGTGATCGACCCAACCTTGACGCGCTCGTGTCAAGGTTGCGCACGGCGTTGCTACCCTGTGTGCATGGCCGAGCGCGATTACCTGGCAGCCGTCCGCGATCACGTCGTGGTGTTCGACGGGTCGATGGGTGCCCTGCTGGAGGACAAGAACCTCTCGCTCGAGGACGACTACAAGCTCCCCGGGCGTGCGCACGAGGTCCTGGTGCTGAACCGCCCGGACGTCATCGAGGAGCTCCACACCACGATGCTCGACGCCGGCGCCACGGTGCTCGAGACGGACTCCTTCCAGGCCTCGCGCCTGAAGCTCGAGGAGTGGGGCCTCGCGGACCACACGCTCGAGATCAACCAGCGGGCCGCCGAGATCGCCCGCAAGGCCGCGGGCCCCGACCGCTTCGTCGCCGGCTCGATCGGCCCGACGGGCTTCCTGCCCAGCTCGGACGACCCGACGCTGGGCAACATCATGTTCCGCGACCTCGTGAAGGTCTTCGAGGAGCAGTCCCGCGGCCTGATCCAGGGCGGCTCCGACCTCCTGATCATCGAGACCGCGCAGGACATCCTCGAGGTCAAGGCCGCCATCTTCGGCGCCCGCGAGGCGTTCAAGACCACGGGCCGCCGGGTCCCGCTGCAGATCTCGGTCTCGCTGCTGCCCAACGGCGGCAAGATGCTCCTGGGCACCGACATCGCCTCCGTCGTCACGACGCTCGAGGCGCTGAAGGCCGACGTCATCGGGCTGAACTGCTCGACGGGCCCGGAGGACATGCGCGACGCGATCCGCTACCTCGGCGAGTACGCCTCGGTGCCGGTCCACTGCATCCCGAACGCCGGCATCCCGCAGCAGGGCATCAGCGGCGAGACGGTCTTCCCCGAGAAGCCGCAGCCCCTGGCCGACGCCCTGGGCACCTTCGTCGAGGACTTCGGCGTGTCGATCGTCGGCGGCTGCTGCGGCACCACGCCGGAGCACATCTCCGCGATCGCCGAGCGCGTCGCCAAGCTGCCCGCCGGCGCCACCGCCCACAACGTCGGCGCGAACTCGAAGGACAAGCGCGCGATCCAGGTCTCCTCGATGATCGGCGCCGCCGACCTCGTGCAGGAGCCGCGTCCGACGATCGTCGGCGAGCGCGTCAACTCGCAGGGCTCGCGCAAGGCCAAGGAGCTCCTCCTGGCCGACGACTACGACTCCCTCGTCACGATCGCCGAGGGCCAGGTCGAGGGCGGCGCCCACGTGCTCGACGTCTGCGTCGCGCTGACGGAGCGCTCCGACGAGGCCGAGCAGATGCGGCAGGTCGTCAAGAAGATCTCGCTGACCCAGCCCGCGCCGATCCAGATCGACTCGACCGAGCCCGACGTCATCTCGATCGCCCTGGACCAGATCCCGGGCCGCGCCATCGTCAACTCGGTCAACCTCGAGGCCGGCCGCGACAAGATGGACCTCGTGGTGCCGATGGCGCTCGAGCACGGCGCCGCCGTCATCGCGCTGACCATCGACGAGGTCGGCATGGGCAAGACGGTCGAGCGCAAGCTCGAGATCGCCGAGCGCATCTACGACATCGCGGTGAAGGAGCACGGCCTCGAGCCCGAGGCCCTGATCTACGACCTGCTCACGTTCACCCTGACCACGGGCGACGAGGAGTGGCGCGACTCCGCCGTGCAGACGATCGAGGCGATCCGCCAGATCGGCGACCGCCTGCCCGGCGTCAAGACGTCGCTCGGCGTGTCCAACGTCTCCTTCGGCGTCGGCCTCGCCGCGCGGTCCGTCCTGAACTCGGTCTTCCTCTACCACTGCGTCGAGGCCGGCCTGGACCTCGCGATGGTCAACCCCGCGCACATCGTGCCGATGGGCGAGATCGACCCGAAGGAGCGCGAGCTCGCGGAGAACCTCGTCTGGAACAGGAGCGAGGACGCGCTCGAGCACTTCATCAACCACTTCGAGGCCAAGGGCCCCGGCGCGGAGGCCGAGGAGAAGGCCGACCCGACCGCCGAGATGGAGCCGGAGGACGCGCTGCACTTCCGCATCCTCAAGCGCAAGAAGCAGGGCGTCGAGGCCGACATCGACCGCGCCGTCGAGAAGCTCGGCGCCGTGCCGACGCTGAACGACGTGCTGCTGCCGGCGATGAAGGAGGTCGGCGACAAGTTCGGCGCCGGCGAGCTCATCCTGCCGTTCGTGCTGCAGTCCGCCGAGGTCATGAAGAAGGCCGTCGCGCAGCTCGAGAACTACCTCGAGCGCACCGCGGACTACACGAAGGGCACCGTCGTCCTGGCGACCGTCTTCGGCGACGTCCACGACATCGGCAAGTCGCTCGTCAACACGATCCTCTCCAACAACGGCTACACCGTGGTCGACCTGGGCAAGCAGGTCCCGGTCGGCACGATCCTCGAGGCGGCGAAGGAGCACAAGGCCACCGCCATCGGGCTGTCGGCGCTGCTCGTCTCGACCTCGAAGCAGATGCCGCTGGCGATCCAGGAGCTCCACCGCGAGAACCTGGAGTTCCCCGTCCTCCTCGGCGGCGCGGCGATCAACCGCAACTTCTCCTACCGCGCGCTGCACCCCAACGGGTTCGACGACGACACGACCTACGCGGGCGGCGTCTTCTACTGCAAGGACGCGTTCGAGGGCCTCGGCGTCATGGACCGCATGGTCGACAAGGAGGAGCACCCGCAGATGATCGAGGAGATCAAGGCGGGGGCGATCAAGCTGCGCGACCAGGCGAAGAACGAGGAGGTCCTGCCGCCGACGACGGAGGTCGCCGACTCGCCGATCTCCCGCGACGCCCCGGTGCCCGAGCCCCCGTTCTGGGGCGTGCAGGAGGTGCCCGTCGACATGGACGAGCTCTACCACCACCTCGACACGCACGTGCTCTTCAAGCTCCACTGGGGTGGCAAGGGCATCAAGGGCGACGCCTGGAAGAAGCTCATCGAGGGCGACCCGTCCGACCCCGAGGCCGAGGAGGGCTTCCGCCACAAGCTCGAGCGCATGTGGAAGGAGCAGACCTACCTGCACCCGCGCGCGCTCATCGGGTTCTTCCCCTGCTACGCCGACGGCAACGACGTCGTCGTCCTCGACCCCGAGGACCGGACGACGGAGCTCACGCGCTTCGTCACGCCGCGCCAGCAGAAGGGCGACCGGATGGCCACGTCGGACTTCTACCGCCCGGGCGTGAAGCAGCCCGACGGCACCGTCGCCCCGCCGGAGCAGCTCGACGTCATCGCCGTGCAGGCGCTGACCGTCGGCGACGAGGTCACGGAGCTCATGGCCAAGCTCGAGAAGGAGGGCGAGTACGCCGAGCAGCTCTTCGTCCACGGGCTGGGCGTGCAGACGGCCGAGGGTCTCTCGGAGTGGCTGCACTGGAAGGTCCGCGAGTGGTACGGGATCCCCGTGACCCAGGGTCGTCGCCTGTCCTGGGGCTACGCCGCCATCCCGGACCAGTCCGAGCACGAGAAGGTCAAGGAGCTCCTCGACATCTCGCAGATCGGCCTGGACCTCACGGACGGCTGGTCCCCGACGCCCGAGCAGTCGACGCTCGCGATGGTCGTGCACCACCCGCAGGCCGTCTACTACGGCATGCGCAACGGCCGGTTCATGAAGAACGGGACGCCGGACGACGTCATCAAGGACACGGAGCGCGACCCCACGCGCATCGAGGCGGACTTCCTCGAGGCCGAGGTCGACGAGGCCGCCGACTCCGTGAACGCGGACGGGACGCCCGCCGCGGTCTGAGCCGTCGGCCGGGGGCGCCGGCCGGGACGTCCGCGGGCGGTCCGGCCCGGTCCGCCCGGGGCCTGCGGGACCCGCGCCGGGGATCGGCGAGCAGCACCTCCGGCCCGTCGTCCCCACGGCGGGCCGGCGCCGTCCCGGGGGCCTCCCGGGGCGCGTCGGGACGGGCGGACGCACGGACGGCCGGTGCTAGCGTGCCCGACGTGCCCGACCCGACCGTGCCCCCGTCACCGCGCCCCGGCGCCGTGGACCCGGCCCGGCGCGAGCGTCTCCCCCGTGGCCGCCACGGGCTGAGCCGCGAGGAGGTGACGGCCGCCCAGCGCGAGCGCATCGTCCACGGGATGGCCGCGGCCATGGCCGACGAGGGCTACGTCGGGACCTCCGTGACCGCGATCCTCAAGCGCGCCGGCGTCTCCCGCCAGACCTTCTACGAGCAGTTCCGCTCGAAGGAGGAGTGCTTCACCGCGACCTACGCCTGGGCCGCGGAGACGATCATGCGCGAGATGGCCCGCGCCGCGCAGGACCGGGAGGGCGAGGGCGGCGCGCCGACCGACCGCGACGCCGCGATCGACCGGATGCTCGGGTTCTACCTGCAGGGGCTGTCGGCGGCCCCGGCGTTCGCGCGGGTCCTGCTCGTCGAGACCTACGCGGCGGGACCCGCCGCGCTCGAGAACCGCGTCGCGCTGCAGCGGCGGTTCGCCGAGACGATCGGCGCGGTCCTCGGCGCGTCGACCGACGCGGACCGGTTCGCGTGCGAGGCGCTCGTCGGGGCCATCAGCCAGCTCGTGACGGGCCGGCTGGCGACGGGCGACGTCGAGGGGCTCCTGGCCCTGCACGAGCCCCTGGCGGCGTTCGTCCGCCGCTGCGCCGCCGGCTTCGGCGCCGCCTGAGGCGCCGGGCGGAGCACCGCCTCAGAAGGCCTGCGGCGCGACGCCCCCGTCGACCCGCAGCGCGGCGCCCGTCGTGGCGGACGAGGCCGCCGAGCCGACGTAGTGCACGAGGCTCGCGACCTCCTCGGGGCGAATCAGGCGGCCGAGCAGCGACGTCGGCCGCTCCTCCGCGATGAACCGGCGCTCGGCCTCCTCGAACGGCACGTCGTCGCCGACGCGGTCGCGGAGGAAGTCCTCGACCCCCGGGGTCAGCGTCGGGCCGGGCAGCACGGTGTTGACCGTCACGCCGGTGCCCGAGAGCTCCTGCGCCATGCCGCGCGCGACGGAGATCTGCGCGGTCTTCGTCATCCCGTAGTGGACCATCTCGGTCGGGATCAGCACGGAGGACTCGCTCGAGACGAAGACGACGCGGCCCCAGCCCCGCTCGCGCATTCCGGGCGCGTAGAGCCGCGCGAGGCGGATGCCGCTGAGGACGTTGACCTCGAAGAAGCGGCGCCACTCGTCGTCGGGGATCTCGAACACGGGCTGCGCGGCGAAGATGCCCATGTTGTTCACGAGGACGTCGACGTCCGGCACGGCGGAGCGCACCGCCTCGGCGCCGTCCTCCGTGGCGACGTCGGCCGCGACCGGGACGACCTCGCCCGCCCCGCCCGCGGCCTCGCGGATCCGCCCGGCGGCCTCCTCGGTGCGGGCGCCGTCGCGGCCGTTGACGATCACGCGGTCGCCGCCGCGGGCGAAGGCGACGGCGGTGGCCTCGCCGATGCCCGACGTCGAGCCGGTGATCAGGACGGTGCGGGGGGACTCGGGGCTCATGGGACTCCTCGGCGCGCCGCCGAGGGGCGGTGCGGGTCGGGCTGCAGGTCGGTCCGGACGCTAGAGGACGGCCCCGGCGGGCCCGTGGCGCGGGGCGTTCCGCGGGACGGCGTGCGAGGCTCGGGGCATGCGCCCGCCGCTCAGCAAGGACACCCGGCTCTGCATGTCGCTGTCGGGCCGGCCCGGCCGGTTCGGCACCCGCTTCCACAACCACCTCTACGACGCGCTGGGCCTCGACTACGTCTACAAGGCCTTCACCACGACGGACCTGCCGGCGGCGATCGGCGGCGTCCGGGCGCTGGGAATCCGGGGCTGCGCGATCTCCATGCCGTTCAAGGAGGACGTGATCGCCCTGGTCGACGAGCTCGACCCGTCGGCCGAGGTGATCGCGTCGGTCAACACGATCGTCAACGACGACGGGCGCCTCAGCGCCTACAACACGGACTTCCTCGCGGTGGCGGCGCTCCTGCGCGAGCACGACGTGCCGACGGGGGCACCGGTCCTGCTGCGCGGCAGCGGCGGCATGGCGAAGGCCGTGGCGTTCGCGCTGAAGGAGGGCGGCTTCGCCGACGGCACCGTCGTCGCCCGCAACGCGACCGCGGGCCCGGCGCTCGCCGGGTCGGCGGGCCTGGGCTGGGCGGCCGAGCCGCCGGCGGAGCTGCCGGGTGCGGTGCTGGTCAACGCGACGCCGATCGGGATGGCCGGCGGCGTGGAGTCCGACGACCTGCCGTTCCCGGCCGGCGTCGTCGACGCGGCCGCGGTGGTCTTCGACGTCGTCGCGGAGCCGGCGGAGACCCCGTTGATCCGGCGGGCCCGCGCGGCCGGGGTCCCGGTCATCACGGGCGCCGAGGTCGTCGCGCTGCAGGCCGTCGAGCAGTTCGTGCTCTACACCGGCGTGCGCCCGACGGACGAGCAGGTCGCCGCGGCCGCGGCCCACGCCGCGGGCTGACGGCCGCGCGGCTCAGTCCGCGCGGCTCAGTCCGCGCGGGCGCTCGTCTGAAGCGCGATGCGGGCGGCGCGCTGAGGGTCCTCCCAGAAGTACAGGTGGCCGGCGCCGTCGAAGGTCTCGAGGGTCGCGCCCGGGATCGCGTCGGCGAGGACGAGCCCGTTGGGGTAGGGCAGCATCCGGTCCTCCGTGCCGTGGGCGATCGTCGTCGGCACGGCGATCTGCGCCAGCCGGTCGAGCGTGTCGTGCCCGACGATCGCCTGCATCTGCTCCGAGATCACCCGGAGCGACACGCGGTCGTGGTTCGTGACCGCGACGAACTCGTCGTAGCGGTCCGTGCGCTCGGCGGCGAAGGCGGCGGAGACGTTGATCTCCCACGACGCGCGGAGCGCCTGGGCGGCGTCGCCGCTCTGCATCGCGCCGACGAGCGCCTGCATGTCGGCCTGCGCGGTCCACGTCGCCGACGCCGCGCCGGCGGTCGAGCAGCCGATCACGAGCGACCGGACCCTGCCGGGGTGGCGCAGCGCGAGCTCCTGCGCCGTCATGCC
>WLOB01000520.1 GCA_009699505.1 Actinomycetota bacterium
GGGACACGCAACGGGTACGCCCCCCTAGAACGGACGGCCGGCCGGGTTTGTGACCGATCCCGTGAGCGGGTTCCGCATCGAGCGCCCGGATTCCGCGGCGGACGGGCGGCCCCGCGGTCACGCGGCGGCGCGATCCGGCCCGGCCCGGGCATCTCGTCCCGTTCGAGGGGATCCCGGATGAGAACGGGTAGCGGTCCCCCGGCACCGGAGTCGGTCGACGCCGGTTCCGGATCATGTCCCCTGGCATCGTCCGCGTGGGCGGGCCGCTCCGCCCTGGGGTGGCCCGTCGCCGGACGCTCCGTGGTGCCGTCGGGCGCGAGCGAGTGGTTCCGGTCGTGCTGCTCGGATCGGCGCTGCGCACCGCCGAGAGGCCGGCGACCGTCCTTGCCGCGTCGACGACCTGCGCGTTTCTTGCAATACCCGATGGGGTTTGTCTATATTCCGTAGCGGTCAAGAGCGCCAGCGCCAAGCCCCGGCTCGCTGGCCGGCAACCCTCCACCGCGGTGGGGTGCCCCGGGTGAACGACCAGGCCGCGCAGGCCACGGAGTCCTGCGTCCGCAAGCGCGGGACCTCATCGGGGTCCCGAGACCAACGGGAGACCCATGAGCACCATCGAGACCGTCCGTCCCTCCGCGTCCCGCGCCGCCGAGCAGCCCCTGCTGCCGGTCGTCGGCGGCGACCTGCGGGTGCCGCTGCTCGACGGCAGCACCGTCCGCTTCGCGAACCTCGACTACGCCGCGACCGCCCCGGCGCTCGCCTTCGTGGCCGAGCGCGTCGCCCGCGTCCTGCCCTTCAGCGGCAGCGTCCACCGCGGCGCCGGCCTGCCGTCGCAGGTCTCCAGCGCGCTCTACGAGGCCGCCCGCCGTTCGATCGGCGCGGCCCTCGGCGCAGGGCCCGACGACCTCGTCGTCCTCACGCGCAACACGACCGACGCCGCGAACCTGCTGGCCTCCGCGATCCCGGCCGGCGCGGGCGACGTCGTCACGCTCGACCTCGAGCACCACGCGAACCTGTTGCCTTGGACCCGCACCGCCGGCGGCGCCCACCGCTGCGTCCCGCACGCGGACACGATCGACGGGACCTTCGCCCGGCTCGAGGGCGAGCTCCGCCGCGGCGGCGTCGCCCTCGTCGCGCTGACCGGCGCGTCGAACGTCACCGGCGAGCTCCTGCCGGTCGAGCGCGCCGCGGCGCTCGCGCACGCCCACGGCGCCCGGCTCTTCGTCGACGCCGCGCAGCTGGCACCCCACCGCGCGGTCGACCTGGCCGGCCTCGGCGCCGACTACCTCGCGCTCTCCGGGCACAAGCTCTACGCGCCCTACGGCACCGGCGTCCTCGTCGGCCGCCGCGACTGGCTCGACGCGGCCGACCCGTACCTGGCGGGCGGCGGTGCGGTGCGCGAGGTCGCGACGGTGCCGGTCGCTGGGATCGACGGCGCGCCGCGGGCCGCGGGCCGGGGCGACGTGGCGGCCGAGGCCCGCGCCGCGACTCCCGTCCGCCTGGCCACGCGCACCGACTGGGCGACGGGCCCCGCCCGCCACGAGGCCGGCACGCCGAACCTCGTCGGCGCCGTCGCGATCGCCGCCGCGTTCGAGGCGCTGGGCGAGCTCGAGGAGACCGCCCGCGAGGACCACGAGGAGGCGCTGCGCCGCCGCGTCCTGGACGGCATCGCGAACATCGACGGCGTGCACGCGCTGCGGATCTTCGAGGAGGACGGCGCCGAGGCGATCGGGGTCGTGGCCTTCGCGGTCGACGGATTCGCGCCCGGCCACGTCGGCGCGTACCTCTCCGCCGAGCACGGCATCGGCGTGCGCGACGGCCGCTTCTGCGCGCACCCGCTGCTGCAGCGCTTCGGCCGCCCCGAGGGGGCGTTGCGCGCGAGCTTCGGCGTCGGCTCCCGCGCCGAGGACGCCGACCGCCTCGTCGAGTCCCTGCGCCGCCTGGCCGACGAGGGCCCGCGCCACCGCTACTGCGAGACGCCCGGCGGCTGGGTCCCCGAGCGCGACACGCGCGACCTCGCCGCATGGACCGGGCTGGACCTGGGCCTCGAGGGCGCCGCCCCGGCGACGCGCTCCCCCTGCGGCAACGGCTGAGCTGGAACCGCTTCTCCAGCTTGACCGTCTTCGAGACGGTCGAGGCCGCGACCGCTCGGACCGCCGGCCTCGATCGGCGGCGGATTCGGCCTTGCAAGGGTTATAAGGCTTATGCGAGTGTAGGCCCATGTCCGCGATCGATCAGACCCAGGCGACCCGCGAGGTCGTGCAGACCGCCTACGACGGCATGTGCGGCGGCGACCTGCCGAAGTTCCTCGGCCAGCTCGCCGACGACTGCGTGCTCACCGAGCCGCCCGGCCACCCCGCCGGGGGCGTCTACGAGGGCCGCGACGCGATCGAGGCCGCGTTCCCCGCGCTCGCCGGCGCGCTCGGCCTGCGCGGCGTCGTCGTCCACCACCTCCTCGTCGACGGCGACCGCGCCGTCGGCCTCCTCGACATGCTCTGCACCGGCAAGGACGGCACCGAGTACACGATGCCGCTGGCCGAGAGCTGGCTCGTGCGGGACGGAAAGGTGGCCGAGATCACGCCCTACGCGTTCGACCTCGTCGAGCTCGCGACCCGCGCCGGGGGCTGAGACATGGCCACGCAGGAGGACCGCACCGCCGCGCTGCAGCGCGATTACGCCACGGACTTCGACCACGAGGACCCGGAGTTCAACGAGCGCTTCGACGACGTCATGGACGACCTCGTCGGCCGCTGCCCGATGGCCCGCAGCGACAAGGGCCACGGCTACTGGGTCGTCAACCGGCACGAGGACGTCCGGCGCTGCGGCCAGGACTGGAAGACGTTCTCGAGCGCCGACGGCTACATGGTCAACCGGCCCGAGGGGTCGCCGATCATCCTCCCCGAGGAGTCCGACCCGCCGTACCACAACGTCTGGCGCTCGAAGCTCAACCCGTTCCTGGCGCCGAAGGCGATCGGCCCGTACGAGGCCGACGTCCGGGCGTTCGCGAACGAGCTGATCGACCGCTTCATCGAGCGCGGGTCCTGCGACTACCAGAAGGAGTTCGCCGCGCAC
>WLOB01000521.1 GCA_009699505.1 Actinomycetota bacterium
CCGACCAGGACGTCTCCGGCTCCTCGTCGGGCACCGGTGCCGCCGGCGCGGCCGCCCTCTCGGCGCTGACCATCGGCACCGAGACCTCCGGCTCGATCATCTCGCCGTCGCAGGCCAACGGCATCGTCGGCCTGCGTCCCACGGTCGGCCTCGTGCCGGGCGTCGGCATCGGGCCGATCTCCGCCTCGCAGGACACCGCCGGCCCCATGGACCGCACGGTCGCCAACGCCGCGATGACGCTGCAGTCCATCGCCGGCTACGACGAGGAGAACGCGAACTACTACAAGGGCATCTGGGGCCCGGGCGTCAAGGACGAGGACGTCATCCCGCCCGTCCCGAAGGACGTCCCGGACTACATGTCCGCGCTGAGCCTCGACTTCGTCAAGGGCAAGCGGGTCGGCTGGAACGGCACCCGCACGGACGGCGGCACGCTGGACCAGGCGCTCGACGCCCTGGAGGCGGCCGGCGCGATCCTCGTCGAGCGGCCCGCCGCGGCGGCGTCCGGCCCGATCCCGTCGGGCTTCAGCCTCAACTACGAGGCCAAGCGCGACGTCACGCACTACTACCAGCACCTCGGGCCGCAGGCACCGATCCAGTCCCTCGCCGAGGAGATCGCGAAGAACCAGGAGGAGGCTTCGCAGGCGCTGAAGTTCGGCAACGGCACGCACACCGCCTCGGAGGCCATCGACATCTCCGACGACTCCGCCGCCTCGGTCGCGTACCGGACGAGCCTCGTCGAGGGCAAGCGGATCACGCACGAGCAGATCGAGAACACGCTGGACGGCGGCAACGCCGACCCCGCCGACGACGTCATCGCGATGGTCGGCAGCGTCGGCGGCAACGGCGCACGCGCCGGCTACCCGCAGCTGACGATCCCGATGGGCTACTCCGCGACCACCCGTCGTGCGGTCAACATCTCGATCCACGGCGGCGCCTACTCCGAGCGCGACCTCCTCGGCGTGGCGTACGCGATCGAGCAGGGCACGAAGCTGCGCAGGCCGGCCAGCGAGGTCAACCCGAGCATGTACCGCTGCGCGGACACGGTGCCCGCGCCGCCGCACGCCGACCGCGGTGCCTGCAACCCCGACTTCGACGACGCGTCGAAGCTCGCCGGCGACGCGCCCGAGCTCGGCTTCTCGCTCGAGACGGCGACGGCCAAGAGCCTCATGGACCGGATGGCCGCCGGCCGCCTGACGTCGGAGGCGCTCACGCGCGCCTACCTGCAGCGGATTGCCCGGGTCAACGCCGAGGGCCCCGCGATCCAGGCCGTGCGCTCGCTGAACCCGGACGCGATCGAGCAGGCCAAGGCGTCCGACGCGGCCCGCAAGGCCGGGCAGCGCCGGCGCCTCGAGGGCCTGCCGATCCTCCTCTCCGACGTCATCGACGCCGAGGGCCTGCCGACCACCGGCGGCTCGGTCGCCCTGCAGGACTCGAAGGCCACGAAGGACGCCGCGCTCGTCGCCAGGCTCGAGGCGGCCGGCGCGATCGTCCTGGGCAAGACGAACGTGTCGGAGCTGAACGGCATCTTCGACGCGAACATGCCCGAGGGCTACTCGTCGCTCGGCGGCCAGGTGCTCCTGCCGATCGACACGTGGAACCCGTGGCCCGGCTCGTCCGCCGGCGCGGCGGCCGCCACCTCGACCGGCCTCGCGGCGATGACCGTCGGCACCGAGACGTCGACGGACACCGCGCAGATGATCGCGCCGGCCGGCAGCGCCGGGGTCGTGGCGCTCAAGCCGACCGTCGGCCGCGTCAGCCGCACCGGCATCCTGCCGACGGCGAAGTCGCAGGACTCGCCCGGTCCGATCACCCAGACCGTCTACGACGCGGCGATGCAGCTGCAGGCGATCGCCGGCACCGACACCTCCGACGACGCGACGACCGGCGCCCCGGCGGTGCCGAACTACCTGTCGGGCCTGTCGACCACGGCGCTGAACGGCAAGCGGGTCGCGTACGTCAACAGCACGACCGCGCCGTTCCCGAGCGTCCTGCAGACGCTGAGCACGCTGGGCGCGACCACGGTGGCCAGGACGTTCACGTCGCCGACCACGCCGAGCATCGCCCGGTCGGAGCTCCGGCGCGACCTGAACGCCTACCTCGCCGGCACGGGCGGGACGGGCGCGAAGTCGCTGGCGGAGATCATCGCGTACAACACCGCCCACGCCGACGAGGGCCTGAAGTACGGGCAGGGCGAGCTCGAGACCGCCCAGGCGGTCGACCTGGGCGACCCGGCCACGAAGGCCACCTACGACACGAACCGCACGACGGGGAAGGCCGCGGCGGCCGCGACCATCGACGGCATCCTCAACAACGGGACGCCCGGCGACGCCACGGACGACTTCGAGATCGTCGCGGTGCCCTCGGGCAGCGCGCTGGTCAACGTCGCCGACCGCGCCGGCTACCCGGTCCTCACGGTCCCCGCCGGCTACGGGACGGGCGCGACCGGCGGCAACCCGCAGAGCGTCGTGTTCATCGCCGCGGCGTTCCGCGAGGCGACGCTCCTGAACGACGGCTACGCGTTCGAGCAGGCCACGAAGGTGCGCCAGGCGCCGAGCGTCACGAACCCGAGCATGTTCCGGTGCGTCACCGGCAGCGTGTTCAACACGAACGAGAAGTGCAACCCGGGCGACCGGAACCTGCAGTTCGCGTTCGCGCCGCTCGACGCCGCGCCGACCGCCCCGGCGGATCCGGCGACCCCCGCGTCGCCGGCGACCCCGGGCGCCCCGGGGACCCCCGACGCGCCGGCGGCCCCGGCGACGCCCGCGACGCCGGCCACGCCCGCGAAGCCCGCGACGCCGGGGAAGGCGCCGACGATCCGGCTGGCGAAGCGGTCGGTGCGGGTCGACGCGAAGGGCCGGTTCGGCATCACGGTCAGCTGCGCGAAGGGTGCGGCGAGCTGCCGCGTCCGCGTCCTCGTCAAGCGCGGCGCGGCGACCGTCGGTACGCGGACGGTGACGCTGAAGGGCGGCCGGACCTTCGTGGTCCTGATGCGCCCGACGGAGGCGATGCGCCGCAGCCTGGTGCGGGGCCGCACGGTGACGGTGAAGGTCTCCTTCACCGGCAGCCGCG
>WLOB01000522.1 GCA_009699505.1 Actinomycetota bacterium
AAGAGTGCCGCCCGCATCGTCTCTGAGGCATCTCAGAAATGGTGCCGGTCGGATGCATGGATCGATCCAGCTGGCGCTGCCATTTCTCGTAGTCTCAGCCCTCCACGTCGGCCGCGGTCAGCAGGATCGGAGGCTCCCCGCCGAGCCGCTTGACGAACTCGCGCTGTGCTATGCGGTGAATGTCACTCTCGAATTCGATGAAGACCTCGAGCGCAGTTTCGGAATCGAGCGTATCGCGATCGGGATCGAGGAGCTGCGTCAGGGCCTCGCTGGTGATGAGGAACTCGACGACTCCTAAGTTGGTGGTGCCCGTGAAGCCGACGCTCTCGCGTTCGGCAACCCAGTAATAGTCCCCCATTTCGAAACGGACGCTGGGAGTGGCCATGCCGGCTTACTCCTCGGTTGGGCTGGAAGCCGGCAGGTGCTCCGCCAGTGCTGCGATGCCTTCACCGGTAAAGGTCGTGCTGGAGGTACCTTCGATTTGGACAGGATGCTCCACCGTCAGGACGGCCGCGGCTTGATGCTCTGGGTCCAATCCGCGCCAATCCCGAACTGCTCGCTCGAGGTTGGTGACTTCAGCGACGTCGCTATCGCCGCGCGGGACGTTTTCGAGCGACGCGCTCATCCGCCAGTTGATCTCAGGCGTCTTTACGCTTTCGCCCCAGGTCGCTTCCGTCATGATCGTCTACCTTCTTGCGTCTGGTTCTTGGCGCAATTTCGAATGTAGCCTGACAGGGCGCGTCCGTGCCAGTCCGAAGCTTACAATCCTCGAGCTTCAAGGGCCGCGAGGGGCGACTGCGATGATATCAAGCTTTCGCAGGGCTCGTGCCATGCGTTTGGCATCGAGCAGCCCGATGCCATGTGAACGAAAGGCGCTGGCGAGTTGTCGCTCCGTCAATGGCGCTGACACCTGATCGAGAACGGCAAGCGCTGCGGCTCGCACCTCAGGGGGTGCAGCCTTCAGGGCGTCTAGGGCTTTCATTCTGCCTCGTGAAGGTTGCTCGGTCTGATCGGTAGACTAACGACATGCGCCGCGCCATGCGACTTGCACGTACCACGCCCCGCAGTGCCCGCCCCCTGAAGAGCAAGCCGCACGGCCGACGCTCTGTGTGACATTGCCGGTTCTATCGATCCCGCCCGAGCAGGCACTTGCATCCGCTCCTGTCGAACCCGGGCAACGCGTCTCGACCCGGCTATCTCGACTGGCATCTTAAGGTCGTGTATAACACACCGTATTGGCCTCATGGGCGCTTATATGAGACGCTAGATGCGATCGACTGTCGCTGATACTCTTCCGCCGCGCGTGAGGCGGAGCTTGACGAAGCTGGGCGCCGATATTGCGCTGGCGCGCAAGAAGCGCAGCCTCACGGTGGTCATGATGGCCGAACGCATCGGCGTGGCCAAGAGTACATATCTCAAGCTGGAAAAAGGCGACCCGACCGTCGCGTTGGGTACATACGCCATGACCTTCTTCGTTCTGGGTTTTGGCGAGAGCCTTGGAGAGATCCTCGACGCCAGGAAAGACGAGCAAGGTCTGTTGCTCGACGTGGAACGTATGCCGCAGCGCGTCCGTAGACCCAAACCGCCCGTTTCGCTGTGAGGCGGACGATCGGCATTCAGATAGGCGACGAAGCCCGCGGTGTCGGGTTGCTTCACTACAATCAGCAAGGGAGCCGCGAGAGCGCGGGCTTCGAATATGACGCCGGCTGGCTGGCCGCTCCCGACCGCTTCGCGCTGGAGCCTGCGCTGCCGCTCGTCGCCGGTCCGCAATTCCACCGGAAGGTTGGCACCGGCTCCGCCTTCCATGCCGCCATCGCCGACACCGAACCGGACGGCTGGGGAAAGCGCGTCATTCAGCGCGACCATGCCAAGCGGCGGCAGGATGCCCGCCGCCGCGGTGAAGAGGTCGATGCTCGGGCACTGAATGGCCTCGATTATCTGTTGGCGGTCGACGACCTCAGCCGAGTTGGCGCGCTGCGTCTCGTCGACGAACAAGGGACCGCTCAGCGGGCCACCGAGGATGGTCGCCGCACCACTCCACCCCTCATCGAGCTGGGCCACCTCCTTGCCGCCAGTCGTGCGGTCGAAACCAACACCGAGACTGCAGCCGATCTCGCCTATTTGCGCGGTCGCGGGACATCGCTCGGCGGGCTTCGCCCCAAATGCACTGTCGTCGATGACGAGGGGCACCTGTCGATCGGCAAGTTTCCAAGCGTCGCCGACGAACGCTCGGTGACGCGGGGGGAGGTGCTGGCGATGCGGCTGGCTCGTCGCGCCGGGATCGACGCGGCTGACGCCCGACTGATCGACAGCGATGGCGACGCGATCGCGCTGATCCGACGGTTCGATCGGCCCGCAGGGGGCGGGCGGCTCATGTACGTCTCGGCGGCCACGATGATCGGTGCGGAGCCCGGCGATGCGCAGGAGCATGCCTATACCGAGATCGTCGATGCCCTTCGGGTAAATGGCAGCGCCCCCACCGCCGACATCGAGGAGCTATGGCGCCGGATCGCTTTCTCGATCCTGATTACGAACGTCGACGATCATCTGATGAACCACGGTTTCCTGCACGTCGACCGTGGCCTGTGGCGGCTGGCGCCAGCCTTCGACATCAACCCGTTCCCCGAGCGACTGCGCGAGTTGAAGACCTGGGTCTCGGAAGAGGTTGGACCAGAGGCAACCATCGATGCCCTGATGTCGGTGCTGCCGTACTTTCGCATTACCCTGCTGCGCGCGCAGGAGATGCTCGCGCAGGTCGAGCAGGCCGTCGCGGGGTGGCAGGAAGAGGGACGTGCGCTCGGTATGACCAATACCGATCTGGACAGCTTTGCCGAGGCGTTCGAGCATGAGGAGCGCGCGGCGGCCCAAAGGGTGCTGGTTTGAGGCGATGGCAGCAACCCAAAAAACCGTCCGCTTATTTGTAAAACGGGTGGATCACGGCCTGGCCGCTTTCGGGCGCTGGATAACGTAAGCGGCCTTTCATTCAGGCTCAGGTGATCGGCCGCTACGAACGCCGTTATCGGTCTTGGCACCCAGTTGCTTGGCTCCAACGACTACCTAAC
>WLOB01000523.1 GCA_009699505.1 Actinomycetota bacterium
CAGCCGCCGAGGCCCTTCGTCGACGCGACGACCTGGCCCACCGGGACGCACCGGCCGAGCGCGCACGCGGTGCCCGCGGCCGAGCCCTGCACGCCGAGCTTGCCGGCGTAGACGTCCATGCGCGCGCCGAGGTACAGGAACGGCCTGGTCTGCTCGAACGCCCCGACGCGCGCGGCGATCTTCGCGTAGCCGGCGGTGGAGAACTCGAACTCGGCGCCGGCGACGTCGAGGGTCGAGAGGATGCTGAGGTCGCCGCGGGCGCGCAGGACGAAGGGGTCGCCGAAGATCGCCGTCAGCGAGCCGTTCAGCGCGAAGAGGTAGGTGCCCGACGCGCCGGAGCCCGCGGGCGGCGCCAGGGGTTGGAACCCGACCCCCGCACCGCCCGAGAGGGTCAGCGGCGACAGGCCGAAGCCGGCGTCGATCCGGTGGAGGACCACGTTGGGGGAGAGCGAGATCCCCGGGAACGTCGGGAAGTAGCTCGCGCGGATCGAGACGAGCCTGCCGTCGGCGACGACGACCTCGAAGCGCAGCGAGGCACCGCCCGGCAGGCCGATCTTCGCGCCGCCGACCCAGCGGTCGCCGTCCGCGGTCCAGGTCAGGGACAGGTCCTCGATCGTGACGGGCGGGACCACGATCCGGTCGGCCCGCAGCGCCAGGCTGTCGAGCCGCAGGCCGTCCTCCGCGTCGATCCGCAGGGTCGCGGTGCCGGTCGCGTCGCCGAAGCCCGTCGGCAGCCGCAGCGCGACGGTGATCTTCGACCCGTCGCCGTCGATGCGCGGCTCGAGCGCCCCGACGACCGGGAAGCCCTTGACCCGCACGGTGAACCGCTCGACGTCGAACGCGAACAGCCGGCCGCCGGGACCGGCCTGCAGCTTCTGGCGCAGGCCGCCCTGCCACAGGACGATCGGCGCCGAGCCGGCGACGGGGATCTCGACGCGGGCGCTGCCGTTCCCCGCGGTGTAGAGCTCGCGGTCCGCGGGATCGACGACGAGCTGGGTGCCGCCCAGCGGCACGACCCGCAGGCCGTTGACGCGGACCGGGCCCTCCGCGACGGCGACGGACCGGCCGTCGCGGACGCCGGCGAGGAAGCAGCCGGTCTCCACGCGGACCCGCACCTTCCCGAAGTCCCGCGCCCGGCAGGTCGCGGAGGTGACGTTGCCGCCGCCGGTGATCGAGCCGGGGATCGTGGTCGGCAGGCCGGTGCCGGTGCTCCGGGACGTCCGGCCGAAGAAGACGCCGCGGACCTCGCCCGCGGTCTGGCCCGCCCCGGGGGTCCACACGGCGAACCCGCCCCCGTCGGGCGCCGCGTCGAAGGCGGGCTCCTCGATGTCGGCGGCGGTCGACGTCAGGCGCTGCTCGTCGGAGAACGTGCCGTCGCCCGCCGCGCTGCGCCGGACGTAGAGCCCCTTGCGGTTCCGGGGCGCGTCGCGGGTGTCGCCGCGGTCGAGCACCAGGGCGGTCAGCGCGCCGCCGCGGCCGAGGATGCGGGCGAGGACCGCCGACGTGGGCTGCACCGGCCCGCGGCGCCTCCCACCGACCTCCGAGACGGTGAAGACGCCGACGTCCGACGAGGGGCGCGACGCGACGAACAGCCGCCCGCCGGGACCCGCGGCCAGCGACGGTGCGTAGCCCTCGAACGTGCCGGCGACCGTCCACCGCGACGCGTCGTTCGGGTCGCCCTGCCCGTCGAACCGCCGGACGGCGAAGCGCCCGGGGCCCGTGACGAGGACCGCCGCGACGCCGCCGCCCGGCAGCGGCGCGAGCTGCGACCGCTCGCCCGCGGTCGCCGGGGAGCCGAGGTCGACGCGTCCCGGCGTGAAGGAGCCGGGGGAGAGCGCCTGCACGAACGTGCCGCCCTCGCGCTGCGACGAGAGCGCGGCGATCCGCGGGGAGGAGGCGGTGCCGAACGCGACGGGCTGCGCGTCGACCGCCACGTTCGCCCCGGCCGGCCCGCCCTGGCTGAACGACGTGCCGCCGTCGAGCGACACGAGCAGGACCGTGGCGCGGTCGGTCGTCCCGGCGCCGTCCGGCAGCGCGTACCGGGTCGGGGAGCGGCTCGTGAGCACCACGAGCTGCGCGTTCACGATCACCGGGAACGGGCCGTCGCTGATCTCGCGGTTCAGGGACGGCTCGTCGCCGTCGTCGTAGGACTTCTCCGGCACCAGCACCCGGGTGGACGCCGGGTTGTCGCAGGCCGACGCGCCGCGCGGCAGGCGGCAGAAGCCCACCGCGTCCTCGCCGCCCGGGCCGCCCTCCGCGATCCGCCAGGTGACGTAGGCGGTGCCGGCGTCGTCGACGACGGCGTGCGGCGCCGCGCCGTTCGTCGCGAGCGTCAGCCGCGTGGGCAGGGGCCGGGGCGCGGACCTCGTCGTCAGGCGCTTCGTCGAGCCGTCGAAGCCGGGGGACACGGCGGTCCGCCCGGCGTCGGCGGCGGCGGGCAGGACGAGCAGCCCCAACCCGGAGAGGATCCCGGCGAGGCGCAGGCGAACTGGACGTGAACGGTCGGGCACGGGGACCTCGGGGTGCGGGGACGCAGGGTGGGCCGCCGGGACGACGGACGTGGCAGGACGGCGCTCCGGGGACCTCGCCGGAGGAGGGAGCGGGGGCCGCATCACGCGCCCGCCGTGGTGGGACGGGCGAGGGTCAGGCCGTCGCCGGCGAGGTCCTCGGGCGAGGCGGCCGGGTTGACGGCGCGGCGCAGCAGGCGCTCGAGCACCGCGTCGTTGCGGGCGATCAGCGCGGTGCGACCGGTGAGCGCGAGCACGGACGGCACGCCCGGCTCGAGCGCCGGCCACGGGACGGCGAGGCAGGCGGCGGCCGGGTGCGACCAGGCGGTCTCGCGCGCGGCCTCGCCCGCGCGGACCTCGGCGACGAGGCGCAGCACGTCGGCCGCGCTCGCCGGACTGGCGGCGCTGTAGCGCGGCCACGGGTTCTCGGCGACGAACGGGGCGACCTCCTCCGGCGGGAGCTGCGCGAGCAGCGCGATGCCGCCGGCGGTGGCCCACAGCGCGCCGGGCGGGTCCCAGCCGACGGCGGACGGCGCGTCGGGACCCGGCG
>WLOB01000524.1 GCA_009699505.1 Actinomycetota bacterium
AGGAGTAAAATAGTATAGGTTTGAGCCGTGTAACTTTTTGGTTGAAAATCCGTTTAAATACTTGTAACAAATTGCTATCTTATTTCGTAACTTTAAAAAAAGGAACTATGACAATAGAAAAAGAATTTATTGTAACAATCAGGCAAGATTGTGGCGATTATTTTAGCGATGATACCAAACGAATGTTTGGGGAAAGCAAACAGTCCGTTCGTAGTGACTTAGAGGGAATCTATGGTAAAAATACAGACTTGATTTTTGTAATTGAATCTCTGTAACAAATCGCAAACTTATTTCGTAATTTAACTATAAACAAACAGACAAACTTATGGCAAACGAAAAAGAATTAATTGAGAAAGCAATCCTTTCAATCCAAGAAGTTTACGGTGTAAGTCGTGAATCGGTACAACGTCTAATGGAATTGACCAATGGAAACGAGAAAGTTCGTTTCGTGTCAATCAAAGGTTACAATTCAGACAAATCTCTGAATACAGAAGTAGCCGACCAAGTAGTGAATATCAATGCGAACTATGGTAATATGCTCGACAAAGATGCTCTTACTTTGAACAATGTAGTTTTGAAACGTGATGTTGAACCTTTAATTGCAACATGGGATTATGAGGGCAAATATGACTTGAACGGTGTTTCGGTTGCTGACTTCAAGAAGCAAGTAAAAGAAGCACTTGAAATTGCACTGCAAGAACTTCGCAATCCAAAAACAGGCAGTCGTGAATCAAACGACATTTGGTTGAATAAGGCACTTGCCTTCAATACCAATACACTTCGCCTTTCTGTATTCGGTGCGTCAATCAGCAAAACTGTAAAGCAAGAGGGGGTTTACAAGAAGGTGAAATCTGCACCAAAAACAGTAGCAAAGCAAATCATTCAGAAAGCGGTTGAACCTCGTACTGCACAAATTAGAAGGTTTACAATGGACAATTTGAGCATCATGAAGATGGATGGTGAAACCCTTGAAATCGGTGGCGGTCAAACAGAAGGGGTTGAAATCAAAGCATAAGTGTGAAAGGTCAAAATAAAAAGAACCTCCGAGAAATCGGGGGTTTTTTTATGCTTTAATTTTTGCTCAGGAGGATTTTTCAGGTTACGACAAGCTGATGTTCTACTTTAAAAGATATACAACAAAGTTCACCCTATTTGGAAAAAGGATTTTCCAAGTTGATTGAACTTAAATGTATATCTCCCTAATGTAAAGAGGGGCGGATGTTAACCGGCTGAGGAGGATGTTTGTTGATAAGTTCTGTAACAAATCTCCCTTTTGTTTCGTAATTTTGTCAAATGCAAGTTGAAACGGTCACATATATAGAATTTTATTTAGCGGGGGATTGCATATTTTCTTGTAAAAAAGAATGGCTCCCTGATATTACAGACGTTGAATTTAAAGGCTCGGAATTAGCTTATATCAATAAGGTTGAGTCTTCATTGGTAACATGGGCAGAACAAACTATAACGTTACCTATAACGCTCCCTAATGATTTTATGGATAAACTCTTAGAAGGGAATAATGGTATCTCATATCGAAGCAATAAGCTGTAAACCTACAATAGTAGAAATTGACATTGTTAATAAACAATATACAAATATAAGCATTTTTGTAACAAACTCTCTCCTTATTTCGTAATTTATACATGGACAATATATATTTAGTTGTATTAGTAACGGGTTGGTTGAATGATAACCCCACAAGCTATAATATCATAGGGGTATTTTCAACAGAAGCAAGAGCATTAGGTGTATGTAGAACACCAAACCACGTTCTCATTCCAATGAAGATGAACAAAGATGAAGGGGACGAAACAGTTATTGCTGAAGGTGCATATTATCCGAACCACGAATTTAATACTATTAATCTTGAAATGGTAAAACAATACGCTCCAAAAGTTGTAACAAACTCCGATATTAATTCGTAATTATATTATGAAAGTCAACAGATACCGAATCGAAAAAGCAATCATTTGCTATAATCATTCAAGAAAGAACGGAACAAGTATTTATTGGTCGCTTCGACTTGCATCATGGTGGTTTCGTTTGGCAGAGTTTGAAGGTGACAAAGATTCTGTAACAATTATCTCACTTTAATCGTAATTGTATTATGAAAATCATATCAGCAAGAATCACCAAACAGCCTCGACCAATGCCTGAAGGTATGTTCGACCCAATGCCGGAAATTCATGTAACATTAGAAGATGCTTCGGAAGAATTTTTGTTCTCATATTACCCTGATGAAATTTCATTCACAGAACAAGAACTTGTCGGACTCACTTTAGATGAAGCAAAAAATTTAAAACGCAATAAGGACTATCGTTATATGCGTTCATAATAAAGATGTAAGTTGTGGGTGAAATTGACTGTAAACCCTCAGAGTGAAGTAACGGGGCGTTCACCTTAGGTGAAATTGCCCTTTTACTTTTAAAGAAGCAAGGTTGTGGATTCATGCCTAAATTCACAAGTTAAAAAAGGGCGATTCATTTGCCCTTTTACTTTTTGTAACAAATCTAAATTCTGTTTCGTAATTAATGTATGAACACAACAGAAGAGAAAGTACATATTTCAAACATAAGAGCAGGTGATACAATTATGTTTGAAGATAAAATGACAACAGTATCCAATAGTAATATTAAATACTGTTCTTTCATGGGTATTACTTTATTTGGTGACTCTTACAATTTGGGTTATAAATTAGTAACACGTATCAATATCAAACGTGTAACAAACTATCTCCCTATTTCGTAATTGAGTTATGAAACAAGACAGAATAAAATTAGTTGTAGTTGACGAGCATACTTTAGGATTCATATTTCCTCAAAGTTATTATGATAAGCCTTCAGGTTTAGTTTATGTTAATATTCTACACGCTTCAGTTTTAAAAGGTGCAGTCAATACGGCAGACCCAATTTTAATTGGAAGTACAAACAAAGTACGCCTTGCAAGTGAAAAAGATTTCGATGATTTTCGTGTAGTAATGAATGGATACAAAAACAATCCTAACGAATATGAATTTGTAACAAACGAGCAAATCGTTTCGTAATTAAA
>WLOB01000525.1 GCA_009699505.1 Actinomycetota bacterium
CAGCTCCATCCAGTCAAATCTAAGCGCGCCGTCCCTCTTGCCCCACAGTATTGAGCTATGCTGCTTTAAAATTTCTAATGGTAGCCTTCTCGTATGCCATTTTGCCTCTGGATTTTTGCAAGAATCATCTGTATAATCACCATGCATTTTAAGACTCCATATTTTGTCGTAAAGAAAATATACCCTGATTAGCCTTCAAACCTCTTATTCCAGAGCATAGAGCGCTAGAGACCGACGCCCAAGTTTCTTGAAAGCCAAAATATTTTGTAGCGTCACCAGACCTCTGAGTTGGGTAGCAGGAATTTTCATCATAATACTTTTTTATAGCCATTACTATAATATCATTAGATAGCTGTGGCTTTACTGCTTTCAATCCAAGCTCTATGCAGAGGCTCTTAAGAGAAGTCTCTTCTTTTATACCACACAGCTTCCCCCTCAATCTTTTCTCTACAATTTTCCAAGTTATTTTGAAACCAAAATATTTTGTAGCATCACCAGATCTTTCTACTGGACATAATTTAGTTTCATCATAAAATTCTAATATAGCATTCTTTACAATTTCAAGGTTAAATTCACCTTTATTATCTTTTAAATTATTTTTCACCATAAACTCAATAAAGCCCAGTCCATCTTCAACACCCTCTACCGACCCTCTTGCAAAGGCTTGGTATACAATGCTCCAATTTGTTTTGAATCCAAAATATTTTGTAGCATCACCAGACCTACTAGTCGGACACTCTCCGATTTCTTGCTTGTAGAGTGTAATTGCATCTATAGCATTTTCTCTGGAGATTCCAGAATCTCTAATTAGGCCCATATCTTGGCATAGCGATCTTAATGTAATTGATGTATCAAGACCTCTCCATCCACCAATTAGGGCTTCATTAATGCCTTGCCAAGTTTCTTCATCTTCAAAGTACATAGAAGTACTACCAGATCCTTTTGTTGGTGCCGCATTTTTATCTTTGGTGTATTCAGATATTGCAAGTTTTATACCATCAAGTGAGAGATCCTTTTTTCCATGTACCAGTCCTAGATCCTCGCAAACTTTTCTAATAGAAGATTTTTTGCCTAATCCTCTTCCGCAGGTAAGTAGTGCAAGTTGTAATGCCCTCCAGGTTTCCTTGTATGGCAAAAACTCAATATCGCCATCTAATCTTTGGTGTGGAATTTTTCCATATTTATCATAATATTGTTGAATAATTTTTTTCACCGAGCCTATATCTAGATCAGGCTTCTCTACAAGCTCCTTTAGTCTTCTTGATATCTCTCGAGAATCCTGCCCAGTAAATGCAGTTTGGAAAGACACAATATCTTCTGATATAGATATTGTTTTATCTTTATATTCAAGCAATACGCTTCTAAATATGTCTAACAGATCAGCTTTGATAATTTTGTCTGGAAATTTACTAATTGTAGTATTAATCTTATTATAAAGACAATCAATTGCTTCAGGTACTTGCCTGGTGATCTCTTCTAACATTATTTTTTCCATTGCCGAGTTTAGAGCATCATCACCTATCTTCATAGTCTTAATGTAAGAAACGATGGCCTCTATAGTTGGGCTTTCCCCGTCTACTGTGAGTATATCTTGTATTGCTGCTATCTTTGCTTTTGCCATAATTCTCGTAGTGTCTGGATCCTTTACAGACTGAATTGCCTCCTCTTCTGATTTTTGAACTGCATCATATTCAGCTTCATCTTTGGCACTGTCAAGTGAAGCTTTGGTAATTTTATTAATTGCATTTTGAAAATGAAAATCTATTGTGTTTTGAAACTTACTTCCTGTTTTCCAATCTGACATGAATGTTGCTAGAAGCCAAGACAGTTCAAAATGTTTATTTTCTAAACTAGAATCTTTTGCAGCCTTTAACGTAAAAAATGTAATGCAAGCAGTATTTTTAAACTTCTCTGGATAATCTGAATATCTAATGGTTTTTTGTCTACAGGCCCTGCCCCATCTCTGTAGTATTAGTCCAATTGATTTTGGAACACCCCAATTGTATACGTGAGAGCATAATGGCCAATCAGTTCCCTCATCAAATCTTTTACATGCTATAAAAGCATCGACTTTTGAGTCTGAAGATTTTAGAACCTTCCTTTCGGAATCTAGAGCGGAAATCAAGGAGTCCTTCTTTGCACTATCAGTCCCAACGACATTTACGACTCTAGCCCCCTTAGTTTTCAGCAATTCCTCTAGCTTATTTGAGAGTTCAATACTATTATTGGCCGGGAGGATAAAGACTGCTTTAGGACAGCCATCATCAATCCAGGCTCGAAACATCTTTCCGATAACACCTTCTGCTATAACTGAGTCACCTGGGGCTGTATCCCCAGTGTACTCTGACATAGTCGAAGCTATTGCATCAACTAAAACTAGCCTTGTCAGAAAGTCATTTGGAGCAAATCCACTACTTGCGTGCTCAGACATAGACCATGTAAAGGTAGGTATGTTTTCTGGGTAAATCAAATTACCATCGGCCCTATATGGCGTGGCAGTCACATAAATAACTTGTCCACCTCTCTTTATCCACTCAGAGCATAATTTAAATAGCTCGGTCCCATCACCAGCATGGTGAGCCTCATCTATGAACAGGGCGAATCCGCTCAGATCACTAGGCCAAAGTGAATCTCCCCAATGAGTCATCTGCTGATGAGTAGTCAATGCCCATTTAGGCTGGCTGGGTTGGGTAACTCCTAATAAAATGTTGATCATGTCATCATCTTTTTCCTTAGACCTAGACTCTCTAAGGCGCTTGTAGAGATTCTCTTTTTTTGACTTTCCAATAAATTTAGTAGAGACTGAGTTTTTGTATGCTAAGTAAGATTCTGGGGCATAATATTCCACATCTTCATAAAATCCACTTTCAATGGCCTGCTGTGGGGCCGCTATAATTCCACCTTTTATAGGAGATTTTAATTTTAAAATTATAGAGGTTATAATAGTTGACTTTCCTGCACCAGTTGGTGCAACTATTGCCATTTGCGGTACTTCATCAATAATGTTGCTGACGATGAAAGATGCAGCTCTCCACTGATA
>WLOB01000526.1 GCA_009699505.1 Actinomycetota bacterium
AGCAGCCGGCGCGCATCGCGAGCTCGGCGATGCGGAAGTCCTGGGCGGTGACGCCGTCGGCGGCGTCGCAGACGACGATCGCGACGTCGGCGCGATCGACCGCCCGCTGCGAGCGGAGCGTCGTGTAGTACTCGACGGACTCCGAGACCTTCGACTGCCGCCGCATGCCGGCGGTGTCGACGATCACGAGGTCGCGGCCGGCGATCTGGATCGGCAGGTCGATCGCGTCGCGGGTGGTGCCCGCGACGTTCGAGACGATGGTGCGCTCGTCGCCGACGAGGCGGTTGAACATCGTCGACTTGCCGACGTTCGGCCGGCCGATGATCGCCAGGCGCAGGACGTCGTCCGCGCCCGGGTCGCCGTCGCCCTCGGGCAGCGCCTCGACGATCTTGTCGAGCAGGTCGCCCGTACCGAGGCCCTGCGCCGCGGACACCGGCATCGGCTCGCCGAGGCCGAGGCCGTAGAACTCCGACGCGGCCGGGATGTCCTTGCCGACGTCGATCTTGTTGGCCGCGACGATCTTCGGGCCCTTCCAGCGCCGCAGGATGTCCGCGAGCTCCGCGTCGCCCGGCCGGAGGCCGGACTTCGCGTCGACGACCATCACGACGACGTCGGCGGTCAGGAGCGACGCGCGGACCTGATCGAGGATCGCGGCGGCCATCGGATCGGGGTCCAGGGCGTCGACGCCGCCGGTGTCGACGAGCTCGAAGGTCCGGCCGTTCCACTCCGCCTCGAGGTGCTTGCGGTCGCGGGTGATGCCGGCGCGCTCGTGCACCACGGCCTCGCGCCGGCCGGTCAGCCGGTTGACCAGCGACGACTTGCCGACGTTGGGGAAGCCGACGATGGCGACCTGTCTCATGTTCCTGCGTCCTTCGGGGTGGTCGCGGGGCCGCGGACGTCGTCCACGAGCTGCGCGATCCGGGTGACGACCTCGTCGAACGAGAGGCCGGTGGTGTCGACGAGGACCGCGTCGTCGGCCTGCCGCAGGGGCGAGGCCTCGCGGGTGCGGTCGCGCTCGTCGCGCTCGCGGAGGTCCGCGAGCTCCTCCTCGAGGGTGCGGCCGGTCTGCGCCGCGCGGCGCCCGGCCCGCTCCTCGTCCGAGGCGGTCAGGAAGACCTTCAGCTCGGCGTCGGGGCGCACGACGGTGCCGATGTCGCGGCCCTCCGCGACCCAGTCGCCGCGCTGCGTGAGCGCGCGCTGGCGCTCCACGAGGTTCTCGCGGACCGCGGGGTCCGTGGCGACCTCGGAGGCGCGCTGGCTGACGGCCGGCGTCCGGATGACGTCCGTGGCGTCCATGTCGTCGAGGAACACGCGCGTGCCCTCGAAGTCGATCGCGAGCTCCTCCACCGGCCGCGTGCGGTCGGCGGACTCGTCCTGCACGCGAGCGAGCGCGACGCAGCGGTACATGGCCCCGGTGTCGAGGTACGTGAAGCCGAGGTGGGCGGCGACGGCACGCGCCACGGTGGACTTGCCGGCCCCCACGGGGCCGTCGATCGCGACGAGCATCCGCCCGAGGATAGAGCGGTGGGAGACCGCGCCGCCCGGCCCCTCGGGCGCACGCGCGCGTCCGCCGGGCGGGGGTCGAACCCGACCGTGCGCCCGGTCACGCCCCGCAGGACGACGCGGGCGGGCCCGCCCGGCGCGCTACAACAGGTGGTCGTGCGTGCCCTCAGGCCACTCCGCGACCGGGACTTCCGGCTCCTCTGGTCCGGCCTTGCGGTGTCCCTGGTCGGCGACGGCGTGTGGCTCGTCGCGCTCGCCTGGCAGGTCATCGAGCTGGGCGGCGGCCCGCTGCAGCTCTCGCTCGTGACGACGCTCTTCGGGGTCGGCCTCGTCGGCTGCGTGCTGTTCGCCGGCGTCGTCGCCGACCGGGTCCCGCGGCGGCGGATCATGGTCGCGGCGGACGTCGCCCGCGGTGCCACCACGCTCCTCCTCGGGACGCTGGCCCTCACGGGGTCGCTCGAGCTCTGGCACCTCGCCGCCGGGGCGCTCGTGATCGGCTCGGCGGAGGCGTTCTTCGTGCCGGCGTTCACGGCGCTCGTGCCGCAGCTCGTCCCCCGCGGGCAGCTCCTCGCGGCCAACGGGCTCGAGGGCGTGATCCGTCCCCTCGCGCTGCAGTCCGCCGGGCCGGCGCTCGGCGGGCTGCTCGTCGCCGCGGCGAGCCCGGGCGCGGCGATGCTCCTGAACGCGGCGACCTACGCGATCTCCGTCGCGTGCCTGATGGCGATGCGCTCCGTGCCGCTGCCCGGGGACGCGACGAGGGCGGCGGCCGGCCTGCGCTCCGTGCTGACCGAGATGGCGGAGGGCGCGCGCTACGTGCGCTCGCAGCGGTGGCTCTGGGGGACGCTCGTCTTCGCGATGGTCACGATCCTCTTCCTGCTCGGACCGATCGAGGTGCTCCTGCCGTTCCTCGTCCGCGACGAGACCGGCGGCGGCTCGGCCGAGTACGGCCTGCTGCTCGCGGCGTACGGGATCGCCTCGGCGACGGGAGCGCTCATCGTCTCCTCCCGCCCGTTCCCGCGGCGGTACCTCACCGCGATCCTGCTGCTGTGGGGCCTCGGCACCGCGCCGCTGGCGGTCCTCGGGTTCCTCGACCACCTGTGGGCGATGGCCGTCGTCCTCGTCGTGGTCGGGCTGCTGGACTCGGGCGGCCAGGTGATCTGGGGCACGCTCCTGCAGCGCCGCGTGCCCCCGCGGCTGCAGGGCCGGATCTCGAGCCTCGACTGGTTCGTGTCGCTCGCGCTCATGCCGATCTCGATGGCGCTGGCGGGGCCGGCCGGGGAGCTCTTCGGCGTCACCGCGGTGTTCGTCGCCACGGGCGTCGTGGCCGCCGTGGCCGGCGTCGGCTTCCTCTTCGGCCTCGGCCTGCGGCGCGACGAGCTGGAGCACCCGCTCGTCGACGAGCCCGCCGCGGGCTGAGGGTCGTGCCGGGGGCGGCGCCCGGCCCCCGCGGCCGACGACCCGACCCGCCGAGGCGGCGGCGGAGCCGCGGCGACGCGCAGCCTCAGCCGCAGTGCTCCGCGAT
>WLOB01000527.1 GCA_009699505.1 Actinomycetota bacterium
CCTGCCGCGCGTGCTCGAGCTGCTCGAGGAGCTCGAGCCCGACGCGCTCTGCCTGCAGGAGACGAAGTGCTCCGGCGAGCAGCTGCCGCGCGAGGCGCTCGCGTCCTACGGCTACCGCATCGACGACCACTCCGGCGGCCGTTGGAACGGCGTCGCGGTGCTCACGCGGATCGAGGACGCCGATGCCGGAGACGGCGACCCGGCGCTCGAGGCCAGCTCGCACACCGTCCGCGGACTGCAGGGGGAGTTCGACCCGGAGCAGGCGCGCTGGGTCGAGACCCGCGTCGGCGGGATGGTCGTCTGCTCGGCCTACGTGGTCAACGGCAAGGCGCTCGACCACCCGGACTACCAGGCCAAGCTGCAGTTCTTCCGCGCGATGGCCGACCGCGTCCGCGTGCTCGCCGACGCCGGCCCCGTGGCCGTGCTGGGCGACGTCAACGTCTGCCCGACGGACCAGGACTGCTGGAACCCGGCGCAGTTCGTCGGCTCGACCCACACCTCCGAGTCCGAGCGCGCCGCGCTGCGCTCCGTGCTGGAGGCCGGCCCGCTCGTCGACGCGCACGAGGCCTACAACGGCGCGCTCGACGCCGCCGGCGAGCCCGTCTTCACCTGGTGGGACTACCGCGCGGGCTCGTTCCACAAGAACTGGGGCCTCAGGATCGACCTGGCGATGCTCGACGCCGAGACCGCGAAGCGCATCGACGCGGTCTGGATCGCCCGCGACTACCGCAAGGGCGAGAAGCCCTCCGACCACGTGCCGCTCGTCGTGGACCTCCACCCGGCCGAGTAGCCGGGCGGCGCCCCGCCCCGAGCGTCGCGGGTCCGGGCGCTCCGACATCCGGCGGGGCGCGGCCCACCCAGCAGGGGCCCGGGCCCCGCGTCAGCGCCCGCGCAGGTGCGGGTCGACCTCGGCCGTGGCCCGGTGGGCCAGCGTCGTGGCGAACGAGCCGGGCAGGTCGTAGGTCTCCACCAGCCGGCGACGGACCGCGGCGAACAGCGCCCAGGACATCTCGTGATCGGCGACCCCGGCCGCCCGCAGCTGCCCGAGCTGGCGGGCCGCCTCGACGTGCGCGATCGTCGTCGGGCTGTGGTGGTGGCCGGCCACGGGCCGCCGCAGCCGCCGGGCGAGCTCGTCGGGATCCAGCGCCGGCGCGTCGGCGGCCGACTCGTCCCCGGCGGCGCCGTACGGCCGCGCACGGACACCCATCCGCGGCGCGGTGTCGTCGAGCTCGTCCCCCTCGGCGCGCAGGTCGGCGACCGACTGCGCGATCAGCTTGGAGACGGGGTTCTCTCGCATGCGTGGCTCCGACCCCGACCGTAGCGCAGCTCGATCGCGTCCCCACCGCCGAGCGCCTACGGCGCCCAGGTCCAGGTGACGAAGATGATCGCCCAGCCGGCCTGCAGGGTCAGCATCGTCGGCGCCAGCCAGCGCCAGCGCCTCTTCCCGCCGCGGTGGGCCCAGAGCCCGAGCGCGACGACGATCGGGAAGCACGCGAGCGAGAAGCGCGGCAGCGACATCAGCGGCTGCTGCAACGACGGCACCGACAGGGGGTAGGCGAGCGAGACGACGCCCCAGGCCAGCCAGCTGACGGGGACGCGGCGACGCCCCCACCAGAGCGCCGAGATCGCGGCGGCGACGCAGAGCAGCAGCACGACGTCGCGGGTCGGCGTCAGGGCCGGGGCCTGGCCGGGGATCAGCGGGGCGACCTGCCACGCGCCGACGAGGTCGCCGATCCGGCCGACGATCGCCCAGGCGCCGAGCGCCAGCCCGCCGATCGGCGTCAGGAAGCGGCGCTCCCAGTCGCCCTGCGCCGCCACGGCCCCGAGCGGGTCGCCCGTCGCGATCCCGAGGTAGACCGCGTAGGCGAGGAAGCCGAGCGGCACGAGCCCGATCCACAGGACGTCGCGGCGGATCGGGTGCCGGAAGCGCCACCACTGCGCGACCAGCCGCGTGTCGCCGGTGCTGCGCCGGCCCCACAGGTACTCGACGAGCAGCGGGATGACGAGCAGGATGCCGATGCTGCGGCAGGACGCCCCGACCATCGCCAGCACCGACGCGAGCGCCCAGCGGTCCTTCCGGGCGGCGACGAGGGCGCCGAACGACAGCAGCAGGAACAGCGCCTCGGTGTAGATCGCCGAGAGGAAGATCGCGGGCGGCACGTAGGCGGCGACCCGCACCACGGTCCACGCCGTCGCCGTGTCGCGGGCCCGGGCGATCGTGCGGTGCAGCAGCGCGAGGAAGCCGATCGCCGCGGTCCACGAGACGAGCAGCCCCGCGGGCACGAGCGCGCCGCCCAGCGGCGCCGAGACGACCGACACGAGCAGCGGGTAGAGCGGGAAGAACGCCGAGCGCGACGGATCCGTCGGCGAGTAGCCGCCCTGCGCGATCTCGAGGTACCAGGTGCTGTCCCACCGGCAGCCGGGAGCGATCAGCGCGTCGACGCCGCCGACGCCGGAGGGCCGGCAGGCCCACAGCGGATCGAGGCGCCCGCCGCGGGACTCGACCCAGCCGAAGACGGCGATCGCCAGCAGCCCGGCGATCCAGACCACGGCGCGCGAGAGCGCGAAGGCACGGACCGCCTCGCGGACGGACAGCGCCCACTCGGCCCCGATGGCCTCGTCGAGCGCCCCCGTGCCGGGACGGCCTGCCGTGCGGAGGGACGACGGGCTCACAGGAGGAGGATCCCCGTTTCGTGGGCGCGGTGCACCCAGGACGCAGGCGTTCACCGATAGGTCACGGACGGCGGACCTTGACAAGCGGAGGAAGTAAGTGAACACTCACCTTCGATGCCGACGACCCGCATGACCGCCGAGGAGCGCCGCACCCAGATCCTCGACGCCGCGACGTCGCTCGTCGCCCAGCGCGGCTTCGACGCGACGCCGACGCTGGCGATCGCCGAGGCCGCTGGCATCTCCCACGCCTACCTGTTCCGGCTCTTCCCGTCGAAGGAGGACCTCGCCGTCGCGCTCGTCGCCCGCTGCAACGCCCGCGTCCACGAGCGCTTCGCCCACGCGGCCCGGGCG
>WLOB01000528.1 GCA_009699505.1 Actinomycetota bacterium
GACTTTGCTACTCACGCTCCGCCTCACGCCGACGCTCCGCGATCAGCTCGTCAGCCAAGCCGACGCCTTCGGGCACATACTTGCGCAGAATGGCGCGAGCACGCTCGAGTGCCTTAGGTACGGAGCGTACCCGCAGCTCGCCATCGTCCACATCGACGAGAACGGTGTCACCCGTGGTGATCCCGAGCTCACGGCGCATTGCCGCCGGGATCACGAGCTTACCACCGTCCACGATCTTGACCCTCTGTGCTTCCATCTGCACCAATCCCGCTGCTCTGACCTGTCCAACGGCTTTATACCGGAGAGCAAAGTCCAGCGCCAGCGTGCAGGAAGGGATCGATGCACGTCTGGTCACCGGATTAGCGTTCATCGATGATGGAGTAGCTACTTAGACCCGGTCCGCTTAGCTAGGCTACGTAGAACCGGTAGTTGGCGTTCTGTGTAAACGTTCACGCTACATGGCGGCAATTTGATCGGGTTATCTGTCAGTTACCCGGCCCGATGACGAGGCAGTCGCGAGCGGCCTGCACGATGTCGGCGGTGACCTCCTCGACGCGATTGAGGCTCATGATCCGACGCATTTGCGCGAACAGGCGCTCCATCAGCCGGAAGTTGCCGCGCGTGATCCGGATTACCGCCGCCTCCGCCTCGATCGCGTCGAGCTGGGCGGGGTCGAAGCCGATCCCGAAGTCGGCCGCGTGGGTCGCCAGCAGCAGGCGCATCTCGGCCTCGGAGAGCGGCTTGAACTCGTGGACGAACCCGATGCGCGAGTAGAATTGCGCATAGCGGGCAAGCCGCTTCTCCAATCCTGGCATCCCCATCAGGACCAAGCCGAAGCGATACCGGTCGGACAGGTCGCGCAACTCCTCCAGCGACTTGATGGAAAGCCGGTCCGCCTCATCCACGATGACCAGGGGACAAGCGAGCTGTGCCTGATCGATGTCGACGCCTTCGGGCGAGCCGGCCGCAACCGTCAGCCGGGCATAGCCCAGCTTCGTCACGTTGACGCACAAGCCGGCGTCGATGGTCTTGGGGGTGTTACTGACCCCTGCCGTGTAGAAGATCGCCTTACATCGTGCGACTTTCTCGGCCAGCGTAGGGCCGATCACATTGCACGCGCCATAGCCCCGGAGGTCGGGAAAGCTGGCAAATTCGCGTGCCGACCGCGTTTTGCCGACGCCGGGGCGGCCGTGACACACGCCGATATAGCGGTAGCGCGAGCAGGCCTCGGCGAACTCGACGAACCGTGCATGTTCGCGCGTTGGCAGGAACGGCTGCTCGACCGGCAGCTCAATCGTCAATGGCGTAGAGCCGGAGCCCCCGGACGGTGATGGGTCGGGGAGCCGGACCCGCTTGGTCGCCATCGCCAACCTCCATGATGACAGGTTCGTCCAGGTCGCGCCTCTTGGCGTCGCGACGCGCCCGCTGGATGTCGCGCAACGACGGGGCGGCCAGATGCTCGGGACTGAGGGCACGGCAGATGAACCGGCCCTCGTGGTAGACATGCACCTCGGTGAGGTCGCGGGGGTCGTAGAGCACCGTGACCTTCTCGCCGACGAACGCTGCCAGGGTCGGCTCGACGTAGCGGCGGCCCAGCAGGCGGATGCCGTCGCGCAGCACCTTGCGCGGTTTGGGGACATGCACCAGCAGCATGTCGAGCTGGTCGAGGCTGTCGGGCATCGCCGGCAGGAAGCCTCCCTTCTGCCAGCGGGCAATGGGCGCTTCGCCGGTGCTGCCGTGAAGGCGTTGGTGATAGACGCCGCATACGAACGCCTCGAAGCGGACGCGCAGCTCGTCCAGCGAGAGGGCCGGCGCCGACAACAACTTGCCCCGGATCAGGTGGCCGGGGAGGTCGGATAGGAACATGTCGTTGATGGTGCGGAACAGCCGCTCGATCTTGCCGCGCCCACGAGGCCGTCCCGGCAGAGAGTGGGTGAGGCGTATCTTGAGCGCCATGCACGCCTGCTCGACATGCTCGGACACGAAATCCGCGCCATTATCGACGTAGAGCTGTTCGGGGATGCCGCTGACGATCCACTCGGGATTGCCCTTGCGCCAGATGGCATGACGCAGCGCGAGCGCGGTGTTGAGCGCGCTCGGCGCATCCAGGCTGATGAAGTAGCCGGCAATGGCGCGGCTGTGGTCGTCCAGCACGACGCTCAGCCACGGGCGGACCGGATCCTCGGCATCATCCAGCACGAGGATGTCGAGGACGGTGTGATCGGCCTGCCACATCTCGTTGGAAGTCGAGGCTTCCCGGCGATGCACCAGCTCATGATGGTCGCGATACGCGGCTGGGTCGGTTGCAGCGGCGATCCGGCTTACAGGGACGCTGCTGATGATGCGTGCGACGGACGAGTAGCTGGGCGCCTGATCCCCTTCGGCGATGGCGAGAGCTGCCACCTTGCGATGAATGACACTGACCGGTGGCCGGGGCCGCTTAGTCGCCAGCTCGCGCACGAGCGCGACCAGATAGTCGGGCATATGCAGCTTGCCCCGGTCGCTGCGGGGTGATCGGTCGAGACCGGCCAGCCCCTCGGCACGGTAGCACCGAAGCCAGCGTTGCAATGTCCGCTCGCTCGCGACACCGGCACGCGCCAACTCCGCGAGCGTGACGCCCTCGGTCAGGTGCGGCTCCAAGACCCGGTAGCGTTCGACCGCCAATGGCGGGACGAGCGCCGGGTGCGTCACCGCAGGCGGCTCGACCGGCGAGGCAGGAAAACGGAGGATTGTTTGCCCATGACGCTGCCAACCCGCTGACATTGCGAAACCGGATGATGCGGAGTAAATCTATCCGGTAAAGAAAACTAGGGCAACATAATCCGCACCATGACGGCTTTCCTTCCAAACTCCGCCGTATCCGGCAGCCATTGGGCTGCGGCATGAAGATCGGCTACGCGCGCGTATCGACCGCCGAGCAGAACCTCGACCTCCAACGCGACGCGCTGAAGGCAGCCGGGTGTGAGAAGGTCATCACCGACAAGGCATCCGGCACGGTCGCGGCTAGGCCGGGGCTGGAGAAA
>WLOB01000529.1 GCA_009699505.1 Actinomycetota bacterium
CGCCGCGCTCCCCGCCCACCCGTCCCCGCACCCCCCGGGCACCCCTCGCCGCATTCCCCGCGCGCCCGTCGCGGGGCGCTCGGGGCCCCGTCGCCCGGACGCCGCGCCTACGGAGGCGTAGGATGCCCGGCATGACGCGGTGGAGCACCCGACGAGCACTCCTGTCGGTCGCGGCGGCCGGCGGCGCGGCGTGGACCGCCGCCTACCGCGCGGACCAGCGACGGATCGACGCGGACCCGATCAAGCCGTCCCTGGACGCGCCGCTGAAGGGCCGGCCCGTCGCCGTCCGGGCGGGCGACGGCACCGCCCTGCGCGTGCGGGTGTACGGGCAGGAGGACGCGCCGACGATCGTGCTCGTGCACGGCTGGACCTGCGCCATCGAGTTCTGGACGCTGCAGATCCAGGCGCTGCAGGACGAGTTCCGCATCGTCGCCTACGACCTGCGCGGCCACGGCAAGAGCGCCCCGTCCTCCGGCGGCGACTACTCCATCGACGCGTACCGCGACGACCTCGAGAGCGTGCTGCTCGCGACGGTCCCCGAGGGCGAGAAGGCCGTCCTCGTCGGGCACTCCCTCGGCGCGATGACGATCGTCGCGTGGGCGGCGGACCGCGGCGAGAGCCTGCTGGACCGCGTCGCCGCGGTCGGGCTCTTCTCGACGGGCCTGGGCGACCTCGTCACGTCGTCGCTCATCCTCCCCGCGCCCGGCGTCGGGCCGCGGATCCAGCAGGAGCTCGGCCAGCTCCTGCTCGGCAGCAAGGCGCCGATCCCCAAGCGCGCGACGCCGCTCATCTCCCGCGCCGTCCGCTACGTCGCGCTCTGCGGCGCGGCGAGCCCGGCGACCGTCGCGTTCTGCGAGCAGCTCGTCCTGAGCTGCCCGCGCGACGTCCGCGCGAACACGGGCAGCTCGATCAGCCGGATCGAGCTCCTGGACGGCCTCGACGCGATCGACGTGCCGACGATCGTCCTCGTGGGCCGCGAGGACCGGCTCACCCCGCCGGTGCACGCGGAGAAGATGACGGAGGCGCTCGACGAGGTGCTCGAGATGATCGAGCTCCCCGACGTCGGGCACATGGCCCCGCTCGAGGCCCCGGAGCGCACGACGCAGGCCATCCGCCGGCTCGTGGCGGCCGGCGACCGCTTCGCGGCGCCCGTCGCCGGCTGACCCGCGCGCCGCTCAGGGGCGCACGGCGGCGAGCAGGCCGCCGACCGTCGCCGCGAGGGCGTCCACGTCGACGTCCTCGGGCCGCTCGAGGAGCAGCCGCGCGAAGTGCTCGCCCATGCCCACGAGCGCGTGGGACACGATCCCCGGGTCGAGCGTCGTGGCGTCGCCCCGGGCGGCGAGCGCCGGCTCCAGCGTCTCCTGGATGCGGGCGCGGACGACCTCGCGGTCGCGGTCCACGCGCTCGAGGACCGCGGCCGGCGTGCCGCCGTGGGTCAGGAAGATCGGGCGCCAGAGCTGCGGGTCCTCCTGCAGCATCGCGACGAGCTCGCGGACGGTGCGGGTCAGGTGGCCGGCCAGGTCCGCGGGATCCGGGGCGGGCGAGATGGTCTGGGTCAGCCGGCCCAGCGCCCGCTGCTCCTGGCGGTCGAGCAGGGCGAAGAGGAGCGGCGTCAGGCCGTCGAACACGCCGTAGACGACGGGACGCGTGACGTCGGCCTCGCGCGCCACCGCCTCGATCGAGACGGCCGCGTAGCCATCGCGGGCGATGACCTGGAGGGCGGCGTCGAGGAGCTGTTCGCGGCGGGCGTCGGGGGGCATCCTCGGCGCGTACGGCCGGCGTCGTCGATCCGCCATGGGCGCCAGGGTCGCAGACGGCCCCGGCGGACGACCGGGACGCGCGCCCCGGGAACGGCCGATCGCCCGGCCGGGGCCGGGCGATCGAGGGGGCGGTGGTGGCGCGGTCAGGAGGCCGTGATGCAGGCGACCTGGACCGTCATGGTGCGGTTGGCGCCCGAGGCGTTGTCGATCCGGCCGGTCCAGGACGTGTTCGCGCCGCCGGAGAAGCCGGAGCGGCCGATGGAGACGCCCGAGGAGAGGTTCAGCGTGACCCCGCCGCCCGTGGCGACCTTGCCGGCCGGGCAGCTCGCGGTCGCCAGGCCGCTCGCGCCGTCGGCGACGAGGACCGGGTCGCTCAGCACGATCTCGTAGCCCGAGACGCCGTTCGTGCCGTTCGCGCCGGGGGCGCCGGGGGCGCCCGTGTCGCCCTTCGCGCCGGGCTCGCCCGGGGCGCCGGTGTCGCCCTTGGCGCCCTGCGGGCCCTGTGCCCCGGCGGGCAGCTCGCCGGCCTTGAAGTCGCCCTTTACGAGCGAGCCGTCCTTGACCTTCACGGACGTGATCGCGTTCGCGGCGACGTCGCTCGTCTTGACGGCGGCGGGCTTCAGCTGCGCGGTGCCGACGCTGTTCTTCGCCAGCGAGGCGGCGGCCATGCTCGTGCCGCCGAGGGCGACGAAGAGCGCCAGGCCGGCGGTCAGGTGGGCGGAGGACGGACGGCGGCGGCGGGGTGTGCCGGCGGCGGTGTCGAGGTCGGCGGCGGCGTCGGACGTGGTGGTGCGGGTGCGGTCGAACATGGTGGGGCTCCTGTGGATCGTGGTGCGCCGGGCGGGGTGCCCTGCGCTGATGGATCCATCCTGCGACCGCGCGGCTCCCCGGTCGCAGGCGTGCGTCACCCCCCGGGTGCGTCAGGCGTCACGTTCGCCGCCCGGGTGCGTCAGGGGTCACGCCCGGACGTGCGGCGAGGTCGCGGACGGCGGCGCGTCGTCGAGCCGCGCGGGCCGTCGCGCCCACCCGCCCGGAGACCGTGCGGCCCGCGGGCGGAGCGGCCGCCCGGTCGCGGACGGCGGCCCGGGCGGCCACCCGCCCGGGGTCGGCTCGGCTAGGAGCCTGTTGAAAAAGTAGTTGTCCTGTCCGGTGGGGTCGTGAGACTTCTCGGGCATGGCGATGGGTGCTTCACGGGACGGGTCGGAGACCCGTCAGGTGCAGATGGTGTCGTTGGACGAACTCGTCCCTGACGACGATCGGTAC
>WLOB01000053.1 GCA_009699505.1 Actinomycetota bacterium
CGGCCCGGTCCGCCGATCGCCGGCCGTCAGTCGTCGAGCTTCCAGAGCTTCCGGTACTGCGCCTGGTAGTCCGGCACGGCACCGATCAGCGCGGACTTCGGGTCCGGGACGTCCGTGACGATCTGCTGCGGCATCAGGCGGGACGTCGTCGTGTCGTCGCCGTTGAAGACGCGCTGCGCGAGGTCGATGACCTGCCAGCTCGTCTGCCCGATCGGCAGGGCGCCGCCGGCCCACTCCTGGCCGTTGGCGATGTTCTGGTAGTTCGTGCTGGCGGGGTCGCGGGTCATGATCTTGACGTCGCTGCGCCCGGCGGCCTTCAGGGCCGTGCCGACGCCTTGGCACAGGTCGCCGAAGCCGCAGAGCACGTACTTCGTGTCGGGGTGCTGCTGGAGGTACGCGGTGACCTTCGGGGCGAGCTTGCCGACGTCCGCGGCGGCGACCTGCTGCAGGTCGAACGAGCACTCCGCGCACATCTTCTCCATGTACGCGTCGATCGACTTCGTGAAGACGTCGATCATCGCGTACTGCTTCACGCTGAACCCGACGACGTCGGCCTTCATGTCGCCGTCGGCGGCGAGGAACTCCGACGTCTGGATGCCCGCGGCCATGTAGAGCGGGTCGTCCACGGCGACGTACAGCGATCCGTCGACGGGCTGCACGCCCGAGGACCACTGGATGACCGGGATCTTCAGCCGCTGCAGCTCCGTGAGCTGCTTGTCGAGGTACTCGCGCGGGATGCCCGAGCCGATGACCATGTCGGGCTTCAGACCGATGGCGCGGTCGTAGGCCTGGGCGAACTCCTCGGGGTTCGTGCCGACGTCGATGCCGGTGACCTTCCAGCCGAGCAGCTCGGCGGCCTGCTTCTGCGCCTCGTAGTACTCGATGGCGATCGGCACGCCGGTGTAGAGGATGGCGATCTCCTTGCCGGGCTCGGCCTTCTTCGAGACGGGCTCGGCGGCGAGGAGCTTCGTCGGGACCTCCTGGTAGGCGGCGACGCGGGGCGCGAGCTCCTCGGCCGTGGCCGGCCTCTCCAGCGCGTCGAGCCCCGTGACGGCCTTGAACGCCTTCGCCGCCTCCGGGCTCGCGATGGGGCCGGTCGACGCCGTGGCGGCCGACCCGCCCGAGGCCGACGCCTCGTCCGATGGCTCGTCCCCGCCGCACCCGGCGGCGAAGAGTCCGATGGTCAGGGCGCAGGCGGCGGTGGCCAGGCTGCGTGGTGCGGGGAACATGTCCCTCCTCGGGATGGACTTCGTGGAGCGCCGCGCCGCTGTGTGACGACGGACACGATCGCAGGTCAATCTAACTATCATCAGAGATAGCGTCAACTCGCGTGGACCGTCTTCCGGCCCTCCGCGCGGTCGCCGCCCCGTCGCCGCCCCGGACGCTCAGCGGTCCGGGCCGAGCAACACCACGTTGTGGTACTGCGCGCCGGCCCCGGCGCCCGCGGCCAGCACCACCTCGGCGCCCTCGACCTGACGGTGCCCCGCCTCGCCGCGGATCTGCCGGACGCCCTCGATGATCTTCAGCGTCGGCGCACCCCAGCCGATGTGGCTGAACGAGAGGACGCCGCCGTCGGTGCAGGTCGGCAGCCCCCCGTCGACGCCGATCCCGCGCTCGCGCACGAGCTCCCCGGCCTCGCCCTCGCCGCAGAGCCCGACCGCCTCGAACTGGCGGAGGACCTCGTAGGAGTTCACGTCGTAGAGCTGGAAGGCGTCGACGTCCTCCGGGCCCAGGCCGCACATGGAGAACGCGCGCCGGGCCGCCTTCGCGCCGACGGTGCGGACCTCCTCGTACCGCGGCGGGTCGACGTACTGCTGCCGCATCCACTCCATGCCGCCGCCCAGGACGACGACCGGGGCGGCGCGGCAGGCCCGGGCGCGCTCGACCGTGGTCAGGACGAGGGCGGCGGCGCCCTCGTTCGCCAGGCAGAGGTCCAGGCGCGTGAACGGGTCGACGACCTTCGGCGCGTCGAGCACGTCCTGCGCGGTGTAGGGGCCGCGGCCGTGCATGACGGCCTCGGGGTTGGCCGACCCGGTGTTGCGGATCGTCGCGGCGACCTCGGCCATCGCGCCGCGGGCCTCCGGGAAGCGGTGGAGGTACCGCTGGGCCACGAGGGCGAACTGCGTCGACGTGAACGAGCCGTACGGCTCGACGAACTCATTGGCCGGGCGGGTGTACTTCGCGACCTTCCCCGCCTCGGCCTCCATCACGCCGGCCTGGCCGCCGGTGATCAGCACGGTCTCGCACAGCCCGGCGCTGATCGCGGCCGCGGCGTCGAGCACGGCGGGGACGCCCTGCGGGTACGAGTCGCCGATCCAGTCCACGTGGATGCCGAGCAGCCCGGCCCAGTCGGCCGATCCGGGCTGGAAGACGGTGCCGCCGGGCCCGGGCCACCGGGCGGCGATGCCGTCCACGTCGTCCTTCGTGAGCCCGGCGTCGGCGAGCGCGGCCTTCGCGGCCTCGAGGCTCGCGTGCAGCGACGTCGTCCCGAGGCGCCGGGCCTGCTGCGTGCTGCCGACGCCGACGATCGCGACGTCGGCGAGCCGTCCGCGGAAGCTCACCCGACCTCGGCCGCCAGGAGCACGTCGCGGACCTCGCGCTTGGCGAGCTTGCCCACCGCGTTCTTCGGCAGCCCGTCGAAGAACGCGATGCGCTCGGGCACCTTCACGCTCGGCAGGCCCTGGTCCCGGCACCATGCGCGCAGCCCGGCCTCGTCCACGGCCGCGCCGTCCTTCAGCGCGACGCCGGCGGCCAGCGCCTCGCCCCACTCCGCGTCGGGCACGCCGACCACGGCGGCCTCGAGCACCGCGGGGTGCGCGTAGAGGACGTTCTCGATCTCGGACGGGACGATGTTGAAGCCGCCGCGGATGATCAGGTCCTTCATGCGGTCGACGACGTAGAGGTAGCCGTCGGCGTCGCGCAGGCCGATGTCCCCGGAGTGCATCCAGCCGTCGATCAACGCGGCGCCGGTCCGCTCCGGGTCGCGGTGGTAGCCCTTCATCGTGTGGGGGCTGCCGAAGACGATCTCGCCCCGCTCGCCGTCCGGGACGTCGTGCATCTCGCCGTCGACCACGCGGACGTCCATGACGCAGGACGGGCGCCCGCACGAGGCGAAGATGCCGTCCTCGCCGGCGAACGCGCGGGCGTAGTCCTCCTTGCGCAGCATCGTCCCGATCGAAGCGACCTCCGCCATCCCGTAGAGCTGGGCGAAGCGGGGGCCGAAGCGCCCGACGAGCTCGCGCACGCGGGACGGGGGGATCGGGGCGGCGCCGTAGCCGATCGTGGTCAGCGTCGGGATCTCGTCCCCGGCCACGCCGGCCTCGAGCAGGCGGAAGAGCATCGTCGGCACGAGGTACGTGTGGGTCGCGCCGTGCCGCGCGACCGCATCGGCGAACCGGCGGCCGTCGAAGCCGCGCGCCTCGTCGAAGATCACCGTGCCGCCCACGAGGATCAGGGGCAGCAGCGTGATCTGCACGCTCGAGTTGTGCGGCAGGGCCACGAGCCAGCGCGAGGCGGCGTCGAGCTCGAACTCCACGACCGCGACGGTCGCGTGCTGCACCACGGCGCCGACGTCGAAGAGGACGCCCTTCGGCCGGCCCGTCGTGCCGCTCGTGTAGACGAGGCAGAAGTCGTCGGCCGACCGGATCTCGTGGAGCGCCTCGGGCGTCGTCGTCGCCGCACGCGAGAGCACCGCCTCGAAGCCGTGCTCGCCCTCGTCGTCGAGGTCCAGGAGACGGCAGCCGTGACGCTCGGCCAGCCGGGTCGCCAGGTCCCGGTGCTCCGCCCCCGCGACGATCACCCGCGGCGCCGCGTTCTCGAGGATGGAGTCGTACTCGTCCTCGCCCAGGCGGAAGTTCAGGCCGCAGTAGACCGCGCCGGCCTTCGCGCAGCCGCCGAGGACCTCGACCACGGCGGTGCGGTTGGCGGCCAGGAGCGCGACGGCCTCGCCGCGCGCGACGCCGAGCTCGTCGCGCAGCGCGTTGGCCAGGCGGTCCGTGCGCTCGTCGAGCGCGCCGTAGGTCAGGCGCTCGTCGCCGTCGATCACGGCGATCGCCTCCGGCGCGCGGCGGGCGGTGCTCTTCAGCGCGACGCCGACGTTCATCGCCCGCTCCCCTCGTCCGCCGGCCGGAAGACCGGCAGCGTGATCTCGTCCTCGAGCTCGAGCCAGTCGACCTCCACGGCGCTGCCGATCGCGACGGGCGCCTCCCCCGTGCCGACGAGGTTGCTCAGCATCGTCCAGTCCTCCTCGAGGTCGACCATCACCACGTGGTACGGGCTCGTGAAGCCCGGGTACGGCGCGCGGTGCACGACGGTGGCGCTGTAGACCGTGCCACGGCCGGTGCTCGGCGTCCACGTCCACGCGGTCGACAGGCACCTCGGGCACGCGATCTGCGGCGTGAAGAAGCCGCGGCCGCAGGCGTCGCAGACCTGCCGCACGAGCCGGTGCTCGCGCGCGGCCTCCCAGAAGGGGCGGGTGAGGTCCGACGGCTCGGGGCGCGGGCGCTCCGCGACGTCGACGCCGCTCACGCGTCGCCCCCGACCAGCAGCCGGTGGGCGGCCTCCGCGACGGTCATCCCGACGGCGACGCCACGGGCCTCCGCCGGCCCGTTGCACGCGCTGATCCGGCCCTCGGCGTAGCCGCGGAACGCGTCGCCGATCGGGGCGGTCGTGCCGTCGATCGTCGCGCCGGCCAGTCCGGCGTCCTCGGTCGTCCTCAGCCCCGTGATGCCGGAGCGGTTCTTCGACATGCCGCCGTCGTGGCAAATGAAGCCCCACGGGTTCGCCTCGAGCAGGAACGACGCGCCGCTGCGGCCCGTGTGGCCGGCGGTCACGAGCACGCTGCGCCCCTCGTCCTCGGGCAGCGCCCAGACGATGGAGTCGGTGACGACGGTCCGCCGGCCGCTGGGGTGCTCCTCCACGACCTCGCGGCGGATCTTGTTGCCGACCTCGACGTCGGTGGCGTCCGTGTCGCGGAGGAGGAACGCGGCCTCGCGGACCGGCATCCCGGGCCGGACGCCGACCATCTCGGCGGGGTAGTTCACGTACGAGATGACGCCGTGCTCCCAGAGGTCGCGGCCGTTGCCCATCTCGGCGCTCATGCCGGCGGCCGTCGCCGACGGGATCCCCAGGGCCTCGAGGTACCAGAGGCCCGCGATCCCGGCCGCGTCCTTGCCGACGCACGCGTCGTGGCCGATGACCCCGCGAGGGCGGTGGACCGCCATCATCCGCGCGGGCAGGACGCCGACGTAGGACGCCGGGACGACGACGTCGGTGTCCGTGTTGCGGCCGTCGACCCAGCGCGCCGAGTCCAGCACGACGATGCGGCGACCGTCGCGCTCGTCGACGACGTCCTGGGGGTGCTCCCCCTCGCGTTCCAGCAGGGTCTGGCTCATCTCGGTGCCTCGTTCGTGGGGTCGTCGGCCAGGAGCAGCCGGGCGGCCTGCCGGGCGGACTGCCCGACGCGGACGCCCCGGCGGTGCGCCGGCTCGTTGCAGGCGCTGATCACGCCGTCGTCGTAGGTGCTGCGCCCGTCGCCCATCCTCGCGGTCCGGGCGTCGACCGCGGCGCCGGCCAGGCCGTCGGCCTCGACCTCGCGCAGCCCGGCGGTGCCGGAGTCGTCCCGACCGCCGCCGCCGTCGGAGCAGATGAACCCCCACGGCGCGACGCGGCGCAGGTAGGGCACGGCGCTGCGGCCGGTGTGGCCGGCGGTGACGAGCACGGTCCGGCCGCGGTCCTCCGGCAGGCCGAAGGCGATGGAGTCGGTGCAGACGACCTCGCGGCCGTGCGCCCCGTCGACGACGGTGCGCCGGGTGACCTCGGACGGGGCGAGCTGCACCGGATCGCGGTCGAGCAGGAGCCGCGCCGCCTCCCGGACGGGCATCCCGGCGGCGACGCCGCACCGCTCCGCGACCGCGTTGACCCGGCTGACCGTCGCGGAGCGGTGCATCTCGACGCCGTCGCCCAGGACCACGGTGTCGATCGCCGCCGTGGCGGCCGGGATGCCCAGCGCCTCGAGGAACCAGAGACCCGCGATCCCGGCGCCGTCGGGCCCGATCCCGCAGTCCACCCCGATCGCGCCGCGCGGTGCGTGCTCGGCGACGAAGCGGGCGGGCAGGACGCCGCAGTAGGACGCGTTGACGACGACGTCCCGTCCGCGGTTCTCGGGTCGGGCGTCGTAGGCGGAGTCGACCGCCACCACGCGGCCACGGGGGGACTCGTCGACGACGGCCTGCAGCACGGCGGCGCTCACGGGAGGGAGTCCCAGCGGATCGGGGCCTCGATGGCCTGCGGGTAGAAGCGCTCGAGGTACGTGCCGTAGTCGTGCATGTGGACGGCCATGGCCGCCGCGGCGCGATCGCCGTCGCCGGCGGCGATCGCCTGGTGGATGCGCCGGTGCTCGCGGGCCACGGAGGCGCGCTGGACGTCGGAGTACTCCACGCCCAGCACCGTGCCGTCTACGATCCAGTTCAGGGATCCGAGGACCATCGAGAAGACCTCGTTGCCGGCGGCGAGCCCGACCTCGGTGTGGAAGGTCTCGTTCTCCCGGAGGAAGACCTCGGCGTCGTGGAGGTCCGCCTCCATGCGACGGACGGACTCGTGGATCCGCTCGAGCTGCTCCGGCGTCCTCCGGGCCGCGGCGCGGCGCGCCATGCCGGGCTCGAGCGTCGCCCGGGCCTCCAGGACGGCCCCGAACGGGGCGCCCTCGAGCTGCAGCATCATCGCGATGATGCTCGCCAGGTGGCTCGACGCCGGAGCGTTGACGACGGGTCCGCCGCCGGGGCCGGTGCGGATCGTGATGACGCCCTGCATCTCGAGGAACCGCAGCGCCTCGCGCAGCGTGCCGCGGGCGACGCCGTAGGCCTCGAGCATCTCGCGCTCGGGCAGCAGGGCCGCCCCGGGCTGCAGGCCGGCGTCGGCGATCTCGCCGACGATCCGCTGGGCCAGCAGGGTCGCCGTCTTCTTCGGCTTGTGGCCGTTGGCGCGCCGTGCCGCGCGCCCGCCGGGCACCGTGCTCATCGCGCGGCCCCTGCGGCGGTCGCCGCCAGCTCCTGCGCCAGCTCGCGCAGCTCGAGCTTGCGGACCTTCCCCGACGGCGTCATCGGCAGCCGGTCGAGCACCGCGACGTACTCGGGACGCGCGAAGGCCGGCAGGCGCTCGTCGCACCAGGACCGCAGGTCGTCGATCGCGACCTCCGCCCCCTCGAGCGGGACCACGAAGACGGCGACCTCGTCCTCCCCCGCCTCGGTCGACGCCGGCGCCGCGACCGCCGCGCACTCGGCGACGTCCGCGTGCCCGAGCACCGCCTGCTCGACCTCGTAGGAGGAGATGTTCTCGCCCCGCCGCCGGATCGCGTCCTTGAAGCGGTCGACGAAGTAGAACCAGCCGTCCTCGTCGCGCCGGAGCGCGTCGCCGGTGTGGAACCAGAGGTTGCGCTGCGCCTCGGCCGTCTTCTCGGGCATCCCGTAGTACCCGGCGCACATCGTCCACGGCTGCTTCGTGCGGACGAGGAGCTCGCCGACCTGCCCGACCTCGACCTCGCGGTCGGTCGCCGGGTCGACCAGGCGGACGTCGAACCACTCGTCGACGAGCAGCCCGGCCGCACCCGGCGGGCGCTCCTCGCCGTACGGCGAGAGGAACGGCATGGAGGTCTCCGTCAGCCCGAAGGACTCCACGAACGCGTCGACCCCGAAGCGCTCGCGGAAGCCCTCGACGATCGAGCTGGCCGTCGGCGCCGCGAAGATGCAGCGCAGCGCGTTGTCTGCGTCGTCCGGCCGGACGGGCTGCTTCCACGTCCAGTCCATCATCACGCCGACGAAGTTCGTCACGGTCGCGCCGGAGTCGCGCAGCTGCTGCACCCAGCGGCTCGCGCTGAACCGCTCCTGCAGCACGAACCGGGCGCCCGCCAGGAGCGCCGGGTACGCCGCGAGGAACTGGGCGTTGCCGTGGAACAGCGGGCCGACGCACATGTAGACGTCGTCGTCCGTCAGCCGCGTCAGCGAGGCCCCCTCCTGCGCGAAGAAGAGCATGTGGGCGTGGGGCATCATCACGCCCTTCGAGAGCCCCGTCGTGCCCGACGTGAAGAGGACGCAGGCCAGGTCGTGCGCGTGCACCTCGGGCAGGTCGACCGGCGCGGAGGACAGGAGGCCCGTCCACGGCCGGGCGTCGAACCCCGCGCCCGCCAGGGTCGCGATCGCGTCGTCGCGGGCCTCGCCGTCGCCGAGGACGAGGAACGCGTCGATCGACGCGTACGCGTCCGAGCCCGTCGTGAAGCGGGCGGCGAACTCCGGGTCGACCACCGCGACGCGCGGGCTCGTCGTGCGCACCTGGTGCTCGAGGAAGGAGCCGGCGTAGGCGGTGTTGATCGGCACCTCGGCCATGCCGGCCAGCGCGGCCCCGAACCAGCTCAGCACGAGCTCGCCGGAGTTCGCGGCCATGATCAGGACGCGGTCGCCGGGCACCGCCAGCCCGAGCAGGCCCGCGGCGATCGCCTCCGAGGTCTCCAGGGTCTCGGCGTAGGTCCAGCGCCCGCCCTGCGACGGGACGTCGAGGTAGATGCGGTCGCCGTGGGTGCGGGCGCGCTCGCGGAGGACGTGCGGGAGGGTCCACCGCTCCTGGTCCTCGAAGATCGGGTGCAGGTCGCGGTAGGTCCTCACGACCCCGCCCCCGCGCCGGTCGCGGTGGGCCGGAACTCCGGCCGCCGCTTCTCCATGAACGCCTGCGCGCCCTCGACCATGTCGGAGGAACCGACTGCCTGGCCGAGCATCCCCAGGCCGGAGAGGTAGCTGTCGCGCATCTGGTTCCACCAGACGTTCGAGCTGATCTTCGCGATCTCGAGGTACCGCGGGCTGAGGGCGAGGAGCTCGTCCCCCCACCGCTCGACGGCGGCCTCGAGCCCGTCGTCGTCGACCACCTCGTTGATCCAGCCGAGCTCGAGCGCCTGCTCCGCCGTATAGCGGCGGCAGAGCATGGAGATCTCCTTCGCCCGCTTCTCGCCGACGTTCATCGCGAGCATGTTCGTGCCGCCGAGGATGGGGGCGCTGCCGACGCGCGGGCCGGTCTGGCCGAACTGCGCGCTGCGCACGGCGATCGCGAAGTCGCAGGCCACGACGAGCTCGTTGCCGCCGCCGAACGCGCCGCCGTTGACCGCCGCGACGACCGGGCGGGGGCTGCGCCGGATCTCGTCGAAGAGCCGGAACGACGCGTCGAACATCGCGCGCACCTCGCGGTCGTTCGCGTCGGCGAGGTTGGCCAGGTAGCCCCCGGCGCAGAACCCCTTGCCGGTGCCCGTGATGACGATCATCGCCGCGTCGACGCTCTCGCGCACCGCGGAGATCACCTGCTCCCCCATCGCCGCGTCGTACGCGTTGCGGCGCTCGGGGCGGTTCAGCGTGATCCAGGCGACGCTGCCCCGCTGCTCGAGGAGGACGTCCGGTGCAGGATCGGAAGAGGAGCCACCGTTCATATATTCATTATACTTAGTTCGGTCGCGTGCGCCAGTTTTCCGTGTCGGCGGTCACGCAGCCCCCGCTACACCCCCTCGCGGTTGAGCTCCCGCACCACCTCGAAGAGGTCGCCGCGGTTGTAGAAGTCCACCGCGATCGCGTTCGGGGCCCGACCCAGGCGGGAGCGGCAGCGGCGGACGCGCTCGCGCAGGGCGTCGCCGTCGTTGACCTCGGCGGCGCGGCGGGCCGGTGGCGGGAAGCGGTCGACCCAGGAGTTCGCGATGAGGAGCGGCGACTCGGGGGTGCCACGGGCGGGCTCGCAGGTCCGCGGGTCCTTCGTGAAGGCGCCGATCGAGGTGTTCTGCGCCAGGACGAACGCGGGCTGCAGCCAGGACGCGTCGCCGCCGTCGCCCTCGTCCAGGACGATCAGGCGCCGGCCGCTCGTCACGAGGTCGCGCATCCGCGGCATCGGGCCCTCGCGCGGGAGGGTCACGAGGGCGTCCTCGAGGTCGGCGTCGCGGAAGGCGTCCTCGATCTCGGCGGACGCCACGCTGGACTCGAGCATGAGGAGCACGACCTCGGAGCGGTTGCGCTCGAGCCAGCCGCGGACGTCGCGCAGCACGGACCCGAACCCCTCGGCGCCGAGCTCGCAGAGCGTGTGGCACGCGTAGATCCGCCGCTCGCCGCCGGAGGGCACGAGGCCCAGCCGGCCGGCGAGCCGCTCCGCCGCCCCGATCGCGCCCGACCCGAGCTGGGCGGCGACGCGGTTGCGGGTCGTGCCCTCGGCCTGCAGGTCGGTCCGGACGCGCCCCTCGCGGTTGACGACCCCGTAGTGCGGGTCGACCATGAGCAGGCGGATGCCGTCGTCGAGCTGCCGCGGGATCGGCCGGCGCTGGTTCGCGAAGAGCCAGCCGGGGCGGTCCGCGGCGGACATGGAGTTGTGGGTGCCGGGGAAGACGACCTGGTCCAGCCGCCGGTCGCAGATCGCCGCCGAGCCGTTGCAGGTGGCGACCTCGGTGGGCTCGAGCGGGTCGGTCGACGGGCCGCCAGTGAGGAGCAGGGCCCCGGCGAGAACCGCCAGGGCCACGCCCGCGAGGCCCGCGGCCGCCGCGGCCCGGGGCCGGCGACGCCACGCGGGATCCCGGTCGCCCGCGGGGGCCGGCGCGCCGGTCGACGTCCGCAGGGGCGCGACGGCCTCCGCCAGGCCGGCGACGACGAACGCCAGGCCGAGCAGCACCACGACCGCGCGCGCCAGCAGGCCGGCGTCGAGCAGCACCACCACGCCGAGCGCCGTCAGCGCCAGGCCCCGTGCGACGCGGGCGGGGACGGGCAGCGAGCCGCCGGCGACGACGTCCACGCCTCGGCGCAGGACCGCCCGGCGGTCGATCCGGGACGCGGCGACCACGACGCCGAGGACGCCCGCGCCGCCCGCCGCGGCCACGGCCAGGAGCACCCGCCGCAGGTCGCCGGCCATGGCGTCCCACGTGGCGCGCGCCGCGGCCCGGACCTCGTCGTCCGAGACCACCCCGACGGCGCGGGCGTGCGACACGACCTCGGCCTCCAGCGCCGAGAGCGCCAGCGCGCCGAGGAGCCCTCCCGCGGCGAGCGCCACCCCGGACTCCAGGACGGCCCGGCGGCGGTTCGCGGCGGTCGCCACGAGGGCGACGAGCCCCGCCAGACCGACGAGGAGCATGGGCCAGGCGGCGGCCGACAGCCGGTCGGCGGTGCGCGTGGTGGACGACGCGAGGTCGGACCGGCGGATCGTCGCGATCTGCGGGCGCAGGTCCTCCGGGACGACGCGCGCGAGCTGCGGCGAGGCGGTGCGCAGCGCCGGCAGCAGCACCTGGCGCAGCTCGGCCAGCTCGACCGCCACGTCGGTGTCGCCCCGCAGGAGCACCCCGTGGGCGGTCACGGCCGCCCGCCGGAACACGCGCTCGAACTGCGCGGTCTGCAGCACGGCCTCCACGGCCGTCAGGACGAGCGGCCTGGCGGCCACGAGGTCCGGGGACCGGCGCTCGAGCAGGTCGACGGCGACCTCCTCCGCGATGACCGCCTGCACCGCGTCCGAGCGCAGCGCGGCGACCCCGCGCTCCGCGAACGGCCCGGGCTCCGCGAGCTCCGTCCGGACGTAGAGCGCGGTGACGCCCGCGATCACGAGCGTCACGGCGAGGGCGAGGAGCGCGCCGCGTCGCAGTGGTCGCATCGGACAGGTTCTACCGCAGGGCGGGTGGCGCCCCGCCGCCCCGCCCGCGACACTGCGGGGATGAGCGACTCAGACAGCGGGTCAGCCGCCCGCGACCTCCCGGGCGACCGCGACGCGGACGGCGCGTCCGTCGACCGGGCGCTGACGGACGCCGTGGTCCGCACGCTCCGCGCGCTCACGGGTCGCGGCGCCACGTCCGCCCGGGGGTTCATCAACGGCGACACCGCGGTCGTCGTGATGTACGACGCGCTCACGGAGGGCGAGCGCAACCTGGTCCGGAAGGGCCACGCCGACCAGGTCAAGGAGCTCCGCTACACCTACCAGCGGGCGATGGCCGACGAGGTCGTCCCGGCCGTCGAGCAGGCGGTGGGGCGCAGGGTCGAGGCGTTCATGAGCGCCAACCACGTCGACCCCGACCACGCCGTCGAGGTCTTCATCCTGGGCGATCCGCTCTGACCGATCGCGCCCGGATGCGTATCCGGGCCCCCGACGGGCAGACGGGAGGGACGGCGGTCCGCATCGTGCCCCGGTGTGGATCGTCGCTCCCCTTCGTCACCGCCCGGCGGTGACGGGCGCCAGGAGCGCGTGGACCGTCCGCCGGCCCGCCTCCAGCCCCTCGACCACCCGCAGGTGGTCGCGCTCGAGCCGCCCGATGTCCGCCGTCCCGGCCGGGGGACGGACCGACAGGACCGCCCGGCCGCCGTCGCCCGTCCCCCGCTCGAGCGCGTCGAGCTCCTCGTCGTCCCGCAGGAGCCGGGCCGCGCGATCCACGAACGCGGCGGCCACCCCGGCGCTGTGGCGCCGCAGGTACCTCGAGGCGATCGCGGTGCTGCGGCCCCCGTCCGAGATCTCCTGCTCGTCGGCGCGTCGCGAGCGCAGCACGAGGACGTGGGTCGCGCCCTGCTCGAGCGCCAGGCGGAACGGCACGGCGGCCGCCAGCCCGGCGTCGAAGAACCGTCGGCCGCCGAGCGCGACGGGCGGGCCGGAGAGGAGCGGCAGCGCGGTGCTGGCGCGCAGCGCGAGCTTCAGGGTGGCGCGGTCGTGCACGAACGGCGCGAGGTCCGTGGCCCGGCCCGTCGCCGCGTCCGTGCCGACGGCGTGCAGGCGCACCGGGCTCGCCACGATGCGGTCGAACGGCATCGGCGTGCGCCGCTCGTAGACCACCTCGGTGAGGTACCGCCCGTCGACGAGGGGCCGGCCGCGCAGCAGGTTGCGCCGGCGCACCGTGGCGGTCCGCAGCACGGGGTCCGTCCACGCGGGCAGCCCGGCAGCGGTCGCGCCGCCCGAGAACCAGGCGGCGTTCAGCGCGCCGGCCGACGCGCCCCAGACGTCGTCGAACGCCTCGCGGACGCCGAGCTCCTCGAGCGCCATCGCCATGCCGCCGCTGATCGCCCCGCGCATCCCGCCGCCCTCGATCACGAGGGCGAGCCGGTGCGGATCGTCCCGCCCGCCGGGACGGCTCCCGGCGGCAGTGCGCTCGGCGATCAGCCGCGCGACGGGGTGCGTCGGCCGTGCCTCGTCCACCCGGGCGATGCTAGTCGGCGGGCGCGGCGGCCGAGCGGTCCTCAGATCCTCGTGCCGACGTCCTTGCGCACGATGTCGTCGAGCGCGCGCTCCACGACCGCGGCGATCGTCATGGACGGGTTGCACGCCGCCGTCGAGCCGGGGATCAGCGCGCCGTCGAGGACGTAGAGCCCGCGCTGCCCCTGCACGCGGCCCTCCAGGTCGCAGACCGTGCCCATGTTGGCCCCGCCCAGGCCGTGCCAGGTCGACGGGACGATCAGGTTGGTGTCCTCGAGCAGCCCCGCCGGCCTGGCGATGCGCTCCATGCGCGCGAGGATCCGGTCGTGGACGGGCCGGTCGCCGCCGAGCGGGAAGCTCAGGACGACCCGGCCGAGGACGTGGCTGTAGGAGAACGAGCCGCGGGCGTCGCTGCCGCCGAAGCCGACGAGCACCGTCGTGCGCGTGTCGATCCCCAACGGCGGGATCGACGCCTGGATCACCGTGTTGGCGAGCGCGGGGTCCGACCAGTCCTTCGACCCGAAGACGACCGGGCCGCCCTGGACGGCCCCGAAGTCGTCCGCCAGGTTCGTCCACATCACGATGCGGTCGGCGTTCGTGCCCCAGCCCTTCCCGAGCCCGTCGGGCATGTCGGGGATGCGGCCCGTCGCCGCGGCGCGCACGAGCAGCTTGTTCGTGTTGTTCGCGCCGGCCGCCATGACGAGGGTCTTCGCGGTGAGGACCTTCTGCTCGAGGACCGTGCCGCGCTCGTCGGTGCGGTCGACCTCGATCGTCCAACGGCCGTCGGCGGCGCGGGAGACCTCGCGGACGTGGTGCAGCGGGGCGACGCGCACGCGGCCCGTGGCCTCGGCGTCGCGCAGGTACGTCACGTCGACGGTGTGCTTGCCGCCGTTGTTGACCCCGAGCGCGCCGTCCCCGTTCGTGTAGGACGGCCGCAGCTCGCCGGTGAGCTCGCGCTGCGCGAAGCTCCAGTCGATCGGCATCGGGATCTTCTCGACCCCGTAGCCCTCGCGGCGGGCGTTGCGGGCGAAGATGCGCGGCGCCGCGTAGTTCGGGTGCTCGACGACGTCGTCCGGCGCCGTGGCCACCCCGAGCATCCGGGCGACCCGCGGGTAGTGCTCGCGGGCCATCCGGCGGTAGTCGAGCGCCTCCGGGAGGTGGCGGTTGAAGACGTCCTCCGCCGGCTGGAGCGTCATCCCCTGGTAGATGAGCGAGCCGCCGCCGACCCCCGCCGCGCACAGGGACGTCATGCCGACGCCGACCTCCGCGTCGATCAGGCCCGCGTAGGGCGAGAGCGACACGCGACGGCCGAAGAGCTCGGGCGCACCGCCGTACCAGAGGGCCCGCTCGTCGATGGCGGACGCGCGCGGGAAGGTGTCGGAGTTCGGCCCGGTCGGCCAGCGGCGGCCACGCTCGAGGACGAGGACCGGCACGCCGGCCTGCGCGAGCCGCAGGGCGGTGACGCCGCCGCCGAACCCCGACCCGATCACGACGACCCGGTGCTCCTCGCGGGTCAGCGGCACGCGGCGGGTCACGGCGCGGGCGCTCGTGGGCAGCACCCCGGCGAGGCCGGCGGCGGCCGCACCGGCGACGAAGGTGCGGCGGGACATGGGAGACATTCGGGACCTCGGGGTGTCGGGGGCGCGTGGGCCGGCGTCCGGCTGCGCCGTACACCGCGGTCGTCACACTAGACACTTCTCCTGAAAGCGTCTAGTCGGCGCCCTCCGGGAGCGCGTCGCGGAACCACTCCGCCAGCAGGTGCCGGGCGTCGTCGTCGTCGCGGGTGGCCGGGCTGTCGAAGAGCACGACGGACAGGCCCGTGCGCAGGACGAGCTCGACGAGCGGGTCGGTCGGTCCCGTGGGCCGCAGCCCGGGGCGGTGCTCGAACAGCGGTTCGAGGAGGCCGAGCGCGACGGGCCACGCGCGGTCCATCGCCCCCTCGTCGAAGAGCGGGTTGCCCTCCCGCGGGCGCAGGAGCGCCGCCAGCACGGGGCGGGCGCGGACCTCGCGACGGGCGCCGACGATCAGGTCGGCCAGGTAGACCGCGGCGGGCCCGTCCGGCCGCAGCGCGGCCCGGATCCCGGCGAGCGCCTCGACCGCCACGCCGACGACGACCTCCGAGACGAGGCGCTCGCGGTCGCCGAAGAGCGAGTAGACGGTCTGCCGCGTCACCCCGGCACCGCGCGCCACCGCGGCGATCGTGATGGCCTCGAAGCCGTCCGACTCGATCAGGCCGGTCGTGGCGGCGACGACCCGCTCGCGCGCCCCGCTCACCCGTGGTCCCCCGGGCCGCGGGGCATCGGACGGGAGGCGTTGCCGGCGACGCGCACGCCCCCACGATAGGCGGATCGGCGGGCGCGTCGAGGAGGCCTCGAGCGCCGGGCCCGCGCGTCCGGCACCGGGCCGGGGACCCGCCTCAGTCCCGCGCGACCAGCTCGAGCGCCCGCACGGCGAACGCCGCCATGTTCGCGACGCGGTCCTCGGCCCCGGTCAGGACGTTCGCGGTGACGATCCCCGACGGGCCGGCCGCGGCGACCCAGGAGTGCCCGACCGGGTCGCCGTACGCGTTCGGTCGGGGGCCGGAGGCGCCGGTCTCGCCGATGCCCCAGTCCGCGTCCATGCGGTTGCGGGCGGCGTCCGCGAGCCGCCGCGCCAGCGCCTCCGTCGCGCCCCGGCCGCGCTCCAGGGACGAGGCGTCCGCCCCGAGCTGCAGGTCCGCGCCCTCGAGCGTGTAGACGACGAAGCCGCCGCGGAAGTACGCCGACGCGCCGTCCTGCGCGAGCAGCGCCGCGGCGATCAGCCCGCCCGCGGAGACCTCGGCGACCGCGACGCTCTCGCCCCGCGCCCGCAGCC
>WLOB01000530.1 GCA_009699505.1 Actinomycetota bacterium
GCGTCCTCGTCGGGCTGATGTGGTTCCAGAACCTGTTCTGGAAGCTGCCGCTCTTCTCCACCGGGAACGGGCTCTACTACTGGACCGGCCAGGAGGTGGGGAACGCCGCCTTCGCGGTCCATGGCCGGTTGATCGAGACGCTCGTCCTGCCGACCCCGAACTTCCACGTCGTGAACGTCGCGGTCTTCCTGGTGGAGCTGACCTTCGCCGCCTCGCTGATCCTTGGGCTCGGCGTGCGCCTCGTCGGGCTGGTGGGCGTGCTGTTCGTGGCCCAGCTCTGGCTCGGGCTCTACAAGCACCCGCAGGAATGGCCCTGGAGCTACGTGTTCCTGATGCTCTTGATGGGGCTGTTCGCCCTGCTCGGGGCCGGCCGAAGCCTCGGCCTCGACGGGATGCTGCGCCGCTCCCATCCGCCCCACCTGACCTACGGGGCGGCCCATGTCCTCGTCAGAACCGCCACCTGACGGGCCTTCCCGGCGGCACGGACCGTCGGTCCCATCCGCCCGCACGCCGCCGTCGCGCTCGGCTTGGCTTGGCTTGGCTTGGCGCAGCCGGTTGTGCAGCGTCTCACCCGAGCAGCCGATACTGGCCGCGATCGAGCGGATCGCGCCCTGCTGCGACCCGTGCTCGGCCCGGTGCTGCCGCACCATCCGCCTTGCGCGCATCTCGGGGAGAGCGGCGGGGTTCGCTTCGTCATGGCCCCATCCGCGAAAGATCAGGAGCCTGCTGACCGGCCCCACCAGCAGGGCCGCCGCCATGTCACGTCCGGATGTGATCCCATACCTGCGAGATGACGACGGAGCCCTCGCCCACCGAGGCCGCGACCCGCTTGACGGATCCCGCCCGTACGTCGCCGACCGCGAAGATTCCCGGATGGGACGTCGCGTAGGGTGAGGGGGCGCCGATCCGCTCGCCCGTGAGGACGAAGCCATGGCCGTCGAGGTCGACGAGCCCCGAGAGCCAACCCGTGTTGGGAGAGGCACCCACCATGACGAACACGGCACAGGTCGAGAGCGTACGCGTCGTTCCGTCGACCACGCTTCGGATCGTCACCGCTTCGAGGCGGTCGCCACCATGCAGGGCAGTGATTTCGGCACCATACTCGATGGTGATCGTCGGATCGGCCTCCAACCGGTTCGACAGGTAGCTGGACATGGAGGCTGCGAGCGACGGCCCGCGCACCAAGAGGCGCACGTGCTTGGCCGAACGACTGAGGTACATCGCCGCTTGCCCGGCCGAGTTGCCGCCGCCGATGATGACCGTCTCGCCGTTCTTGCAGTAGCGGGCCTCGATTTCCGTCGCCGCGTAATAGACGCCCGCGCCCTCGAACGTGTCGAGCCGGTCGATCGGCAGCCGTCGATACTGGACGCCCGTCGCGACCACGACAGCACGCCCGCGAACGCGACGCCCGTTGTCGAACGTCGCACAGAACGATCCGTCCTCAAGCCGTTCCAACCGCGCCACGCGCCGCGGCATCGCGAAGCGTGTGCCGAACTTCATCGCCTGGACCTCGCCGCGCCAAAGGAGGTCGGCGCCCGAGATCCCGGTCGGAAATCCCATGTAGTTCTCGATCCGGCTCGAGGTGCCGGCCTGACCGCCGATGGCCACATCCTCGATGACCAGGGCGCGCAGCCCTTCCGCTCCCGCGTAGACGCCTGCGGCCACGCCGGCCGGGCCACCGCCCACGATGAGCACGTCGAAGGCCTCGTCGTCGACCAAGTTGTAGTCGAGGCCGAGCAGGCGCGCGACCTTCACGGGCGTCGGCTCGGTCACGACGGTGTCCCGGCCGAAGATGACGGCCGGCCGGTCGGACGAGATCGAGCAGCTCTTCGCGACGCTCTCCGCCTCCGGGCTGCCCAGCGGGAAGGACCTGTAGGGAAGCCGGTTGCGGCTGGCGAACTCGGCGATACGCCGAACGCTCCGGTCGTCGTCCTCGCCAATCAGCACCAGCGTGCCGTCGTGCGAGTCGAGCTGCCGCCGACGCCTCGCAGCGAGGACCGTGATGATGATGTCCGACATCTCCGGGATCTCGGACATCAGTTGCAGCATCGCCGGACGCGGCACTTCGGTGACGACCGTATCCACACTCGCCCGCATGGGCATCGACCAGACGCCACCGTTCAGGAACGAGATCTCCCCCATGAACTGGGTCGGCCCGAGGGTGGAAGGAAGGTGGCGCTCGTCCGTGAACGGGTTCACCACCTCGATCTCGCCGGCCTCGACATAGACGAACCGGTCGACCGGGTCGCCGGCGCGGACGAGAAACGTACCGGCAGCGTAGTGCCTCTCGGCTCCGATGGCCCGAAGCGCGGCGACATGCGAGGGGCTGAGGGGAATGCGCTGCATCTCGCGCAGGTCACGGCCGATCGATTCCATGAGGCGCCCCGTCGCAGGTTCTCCGCTGCGGCGCAGCATCGATGGCTCGGCTTGCGCAGGCAAGAGGCACAGCCATCGGCGGGCCTTGCCGCGACAGCGAGGTGCGGCGCCGCCCGGGCAAGAAGACGCTTCTGTCCGGGATCCTGCGCGGGGCGGCAGAGCGCCTCACCGCCTCCACGACGCGGCCCTTGTGCGAGAGCGGGTGGCCCGGGACCTGAAGGTGGAGCGCGGTCGCTTCAGCACCGGGCGTCTCGCGTCCGGACCCGACCTCCTCCCGGCAGCCCGTGGCGCGACGGCGCGGGCGCCCGCCTGCGTCCGACGCCGAGCCTCCGGCGGCGGTTCAGGCGCATGTCGCCGCTATGCCGGCCTATGGCCACCCCGCGCGTCTACGCTGCGCCGCCACGCCGACGGAGAGGGACCACCAGGACCGGCAGACGCGCTACGGTGAAGAGGCGTGGACGCTGCTCGAATCGACCACGGGTCAGCTCGGCTGGGCGGCGCCCTTCACCTCTCTCCATGCGGCAACAGTGGATGGTCCACATGCGTCTTCGGGATAAGGTCGCCATCGTGTTCGGGGCCGGCTCGGTCGGACCCGGCTGGGGCAACGGCAAGGCCACCGCCGTCACCTTCGCGCGCCA
>WLOB01000531.1 GCA_009699505.1 Actinomycetota bacterium
CCCCTCGACGCGGAGCTGCGCAGGGCGGAGGGAGACACCGAGGAGGCGAGCCTGCTTGAGGACGCGGCCAGGCCCTGTACCGGCAGCTTCGCCACCGATGGTCGCACCATCTACAACCTCGCCCGCACGGCGGCGAGCTGCCGCCGCGAGGCCGAGCGGCTGGCGCCCCCGGGCAGCACAGGCGGCTGCTGGCGCAACCTCGGGTCACCGGCCGCTTCGGGCGGGCAGGACCACCCGCCTCGCGCTTCACTCCGACAGGGTCGACGGGGCGGCCGTCACCCCGGCCGCACTCAGGCGGACGGTGACGCTACCGCATCCTCCCGGGCTCTCGTCGACGTCAGGTCCGATCTTACGCTCGGCCAGCCCGCACGCCTCGTCGTTGACGTCGGTCCTCAGCACCCTGCCACAGGAGGTCAACTCCGCGACCAGGGCCGCGTCGGAGGGGACGACGCGGCTGTAGGGCTACGGTCCCGACGAGATCACGAACACCGTCGCGCCGACCGCATCCAGGAACACGGGCCTCAAGGAGGTGTGGCTGCCATGATGGCCGACGCCAGCACGTCCGCGCGCCGGTCCGCCGCGCAGCAGCGCAGCAGTCCTCCTCAACGGAGACGGGCGACGGCTGGGTCGCGGGTGGCTGCCGACCGCGGCCGTCGGCATCACCGACTAGGAAAACGCGGCGGCCCGACGCGTCCAGGCGGACGACTAGGTGTTCTCGTTCGGGTCGGAATGCCTGGAGAGGTCGCGCCACTGCACTGTCATGCTCGCCGCCGCGCTGAGGGCGACGGGTCGATCAGACATCATCGCGGAACACGGCAACCGCACCCGCCGGCGGTCCGCCGCCTCTATGCCCGCGCCGCTCGCGTTCGCCATGACGTTGGCTACCGCGTCATGCGCGCGCTCTTCCACGAGCACGCCTTCGACGTCGAGCGCAAGACCATGGTGGCCGCTCTGGGGAGGTATTGGCAGGGTAGGGACAACGCCGCCTGCGGCCGGCCCCTGCCGGCGTTTGGCGAGGCCGTGCAGCGGCTGGCGCGCGAGGGCGCGGGTGGAATGCTGTCGAACGGGGTGGCGGTCCTTCCCCGGGCCACTCTGCTGCCGTCCGCCAGGGTGGCCTGGCGCGCGCAGCGGGGCGACTTCGAGACAGCCTGATCTGCGGCCCATCACGTTCAAACACCGGGTGCCTCCGCCGCTTCGCACGCGCTACAATCACCGCAAAGCTAATTTCACCAGCTACGTACACCTCGCCGCCGCCATGATCTGGCTACCTTGCATGTCGATACGGCATATAGGACAGTCACTGATACCGGCTGATCCAATCGATGTTCTCAATTTGAGGATCGATGCCGGAGGACAGTCCCCTCAGCCACCCAGCCTCGTTGGCGATCCGTTCGGGTTCACCCTCGATCCACCACGCGCGGCGCTCCGCCGACCATCGGTATCCAGCCGCCTTTAGCACATCCTTGCATTGGAAGGGTGCACGGGTGGCGTAGAGCCGATGGGTGACGCGCCGGGCGCGTTCGACGAGCGCCGCAGCTACCGTACGCTTGTCGCTCGTGGGCGAGGCGAGCAGGCAGATGGTCGCCCAGACGTCGGCCCCGGCGCGGTGGGCGTCGGGGAGGAAGAAGCCGGCCTGGGTAAGCAGGTGCGCGATGCCGCGACCGCCGCTGAACCCCAATTCGGGCCAGTCAACCTCACGCATCGAGCACAGCCAGGGGAGCGTGGCCAGCGCCGGAAACCGCCGGATGACGAACGCCCGGTCGAACGACGCATTGTGCGCAACGATGGCATCGCAGCCGGCCAGCACCTTTGCAATCTCGTCCTCCCTGAACAACTGACCGATCAGCATGTCTGAGGTGATGTGGGTTAGCCGCTCGATCTCCAGCGGCAGATCCTCGGTCGGATCCTCAAGCCAGGACCGAGGCGCTTCCACAGCGACGACGTCGCCGCCATCGAGATCGATCGTCAGCGTGCCGATGGCGAACTCGATCATGCGATGGCGCTCCGGATCGAGGCCGGTCGTTTCACAGTCGAGGACCGCCAATTTGAAGACGTTGCCCGGCACCGGCATCGAGCGGCACCAGATGTTGGCAGGATCGGGGAGACGGCGCAGCACGCGGTGGCTGCCAATCGCCTCGAGCCTGCGGGCGAGACGCTCGCCGGGGGTGTTGGGATTGCAGTGGTAGAAGCTCATGCGAATGGTCCTTGAAACGACAACGCCCGCCGCCTCGGGTGAGGCGACGGGCGTCGGTGTGATGGTGGTTGGTGGGATCAGCCGGCGGTGGCGCGCGCTCCGACGAACTGGAGCCAGGCGTCCTCGACGGCGCGGGTCTGGCCGGCGTTGGCGAACCACTGCCAGTGCCGCGCGCCGTGGCGTCCGCCCGGCCGCCAGAAGCGCGCGGTCGCCAGCAGGTGGACATGCGGCGTGCCGATCCACCCGCCCTCGGCATCGCGCCGGGCATGGACCGCCCAATCGACGATCATCCCCTTGTCCACGAGATGCCGGAACGCGAAGGTCTCAACGAGCCAGGCCCAGCGTGCTGGGTCGTCGACGGGCGGCAGATCGGCGACGATGTGCGTCGCCGCGATCCCCCGCGGTCCTTCGAGCGAGGCGGCCGCGTCGGCCTCGCGCCAGAGCGCATCGCCCGACCGCAGCTGCGGCGGGATCTTGAGCGGATGACAGCGGCCTGCGGCCAGCAGGTCGCCGCGCTCGACATAGCCGTCTGGCACCTTGCCGAAGCGGTCGCTGCCGCTGATCCGATTGATGTACAGCCAGGACGCCGTCGCGGTGTAGTGGGTGGCGAACGGCCCTTCGGCGGAACGGCTCTCGCGCCCGGCGGCGCACACCGGCCGTGCGTTGAACGGCGGTCGCGGGCGCAAGGCTTGGACCGCCGTCTCGCGGCGGCAGAGCATGGTGATCGTATCGGTCATTGGGGTTTCCTTCGACGTGATTGCACGCAGGCGGCGTCGCGCCGGCGTGGAGCCGTCAGGGACGGGTCAAATGC
>WLOB01000532.1 GCA_009699505.1 Actinomycetota bacterium
ACGTTCGTCCTGACCGCCGTCCTGGCCGTCGACCCGCTGCCGCGCTCCGAGGCCGTGCTGCACCGCGTCCTCCTGGCCGCCGCCGCCACGCTCGGCCGGCAGCTCGCCGTGGCCCGCCGCCGCCCGACGCAGGGGCGCACGGAGGCCGTCCGCCGCGCCGAGCTCGAGGGCGCGATGCTCGCCGAGGGCCACCACCGGGTGAAGAACTCGCTGCAGGTCGTCGCGGACCTGCTCATGCTGGCGCGGCCCGACGACGACGCGGGCGGGGAGGCGTTCGACCAGGCGGGCGCGCGGATCCGGTCGATCGCGGCGGTCCACGCCGTGCTGGCGTCGCGCAGCGGCGGGCGGGTCCCCGCCGACGAGCTGCTCGGCGCCGTGGTCGACGCGGCGCACCCCGGCGGCACGACGCTCGACGTCGCTCCGGTCGCGCTGCCGTTCCAGCAGGCCCAGCACCTCGGCGTGGTCGTCAACGAGCTCGTCACGAACGCGCTGCAGCACGGGGAGGGCCTCGTCCGCGTCTCGCTGTCGACGGACGACGGCGTCGCGGTGGTCCGCGTGGCCGACGAGGGTCCGGGGCCGTCCCCGGAGAGCTGGGCGTCGCCCGGGCTCGGGCTGCAGCTCGTGCGCCAGGTCGTCGAGCAGGGCCTGCGCGGCACGCTGGAGCCCGCGGACGGCGTCGTCGCCGCGCGCTTCCGCCTCGAGCGGGACGACGAGGCCGCCACGGACACCGGAGGGGGACGCTGATGCGGGTGCTGGTCGCCGAGGACGATCCGATCATCGCGCTGGGGATCGCGAAGCGCCTGGGGCGCCTCGGCCACGAGGTCATCGGGCCCGCGGCCCGCGGCGCCGACGTCCTGCGCCTCGCCGCCGAGGAGGCGCCGGACCTCTACCTGCTCGACGTCGACCTGGAGGACGCGGACGGGCTCGAGCTCGCCGCGACGCTCGAGGCGACCGGCCCGCGGCGCCCCGTCGTGGTGCTCACCGGGCTCGACGCCCCCGAGCTCGTCGAGCGGTCGATCGCCTCGGGCGTGGACGCGTTCCTGACGAAGCCGGTCGACGACCGGCAGCTCGACGCCGCGCTGCGCCTGGCCGCCGCCCGGCACGCCGAGCACGAGGCGCTGCAGGTCGAGGTGACCGGGGCGCGCCAGGCCCTCGCGGACCGCAAGGTCGTCGAGCAGGCGAAGGGGATCCTGATCCGCGCCCTCGGCATCGACGAGCCGGCCGCGTTCGCCCGGATCCAGCGCTCCGCGCGCGACCGCAACCTGCGCCTGGCCGACGTGGCGCAGTCCATCGTCGACCAGCGCGCGCTGCTCGAGGAGCGGGGCCGGGGCGGCGGCTGACGCGCCCGCGGGCCCGGGGCGCGCCACCGTCCACCCCGGGTGGACCGCGCGCCCCGTCCGGGCGCCGGGACGAACGTCCACGGCGCGGCGCGTACGCCGCAGAGCGAGGGGACGACCATCCACCTAGGCAGGGGGGTGACCCCGCCGTACCTTCTGACCCGTGGAGCCCCTGACATCGTTTCCCCAGACCGAGCTCCGGCTCCGGGCCGAGGTCGTGCTCGTCGAGCTCGACCGCCTGCACACGGAGTGGGCCGCCGGGCGCACCCCGAGCTCCGCCGAGCTCGTGGCGGTCGCCGACGACCTCGCCGCGCTCCGCGACACGGTCGAGTTCTCCGCGGTCATGGCCGCGTTCGACGGCCCCGCCTACGAGGCGGCGTAGCCCCGCCCCGCATCAGCGGGTGTACGGGTTGCGCGGCGGGTCGCCGCGGGGCACGATCCGGCCATGCCGACCGACGTGGCCATCGAGCAACCAGGGACCCGGGACGTCCGCACGCAGACCGTGCTGGAGGACGCGCAGGACGTGGGGGTCCGCCTCCGGGGCGCGACGGACGGCCGGGCCGTCCTGACGGGGGTCGACGGCGAGCCCGTCGAGATCGAGCGCCGGCTCGTCATGTGGTACCGCGCCGCGGTCTGAAGGTCCGCGGTCGTCGCGGGGTGGACCACACGTGGTCGTCCCGAGGGCGACCCGCCCTCGTCCGAGGTCCGGCCACCGTCGGCCCGGAGTCGGCCGACCGCCGCCGGTCCACGAGCCGCGGCCGCGGGGGACGGACCTAGCGGTCGCCCGCCGCGTCGCCGCGGTCGTCCCGACCCCGCTCCGCGACGTCGAGCGCGCCGTCGAGCGACCGGGACGTCTCCCGCAGCTCGCCGCCCAGGCGCCCCAGGGCCCGGCGGGCCTCGCCGAGGTCCTCCCCGTCCGCCGGCGCCCGCTCGTCGCGCTCCTCGTCCTCCGGTCGTCCGGGCTCGGGCCGCCAGGGCCCGCCGCCGCCGGGCACGGGCCTCATGCCGCCCGTCCCGGGTCGGTCGTCCCGCCGGCGCAGCCCGGCGTCGGTCCCGGTCCTCGTCGGTCATGGCGCGTGTCCATGCCCCTGGTCTAGGCGCGGGTCGTGGCGAAGCGGTATCGCGGCGGTTGCCGTCCGGGGTGCGTCCACCGGCCACCCCGGGCCCGTAGACGGACGTCGTACGGGAGGGGGTCCTCCCGCCGCTCGCCGGGTCCCGGCCGCGACGCACTAGCCTTCCGGCCCGATGACCGCGCCGACGATGCACGCCGTCCGCCAGCACGAGTTCGGAGGTCCTGACGTGCTCGTCCACGAGGAGGTCCCGCGGCCCGTCGCCGGCGACGGCGAGGTGCTCGTCCGCGTCCGGTCGATCGGCGTGAACTTCGCCGACACCCACACGCGCGAGAACAAGTACGTGCAGCAGGCCCACCTGCCCCTGATCCCGGGCCAGGAGGTCGTGGGCACGCGCGAGGACACGGGGGAGCGCGTCGTGGCGATGACCCAGGGCGGGGGCGCCTACGCCGAGTGGGCCGTGGTGCCGGAGGACCGCTGCGTCGCGCTGCCCGACGACCTGCCCGACGACCAGGCGCTCGGGCTCCTGGTGCAGGGTCTGACGGCCTGGCACCTGCACCGCACGTGCGGCAGGCTCGGGGGCGGGGAGACCGTCG
>WLOB01000533.1 GCA_009699505.1 Actinomycetota bacterium
CGGGCGAGGTGCTCGTCGACGGCGACGGTCTCGTAGCCGCGGCGGGAGATGGGGAAGTCGCGCTTCTCGATGCTCTGACGGTCCAGGGACATGCGCAGGGGTACCTTCGGGGCGTGGGACGCGGGCCGCGGCCGAATCTATACGACCTGCACCGGCCCGGCTCAGGCGTGCGCGCCGGACGACCGCAGCACCGGGCCGTCGGCGGTGCGCGTCACGAGCCCGTCGCGGACGAGCCCGTCGAGCGCCCGCTCCAGGCGGGTCGCCTCGATGCCGTCGGGCCAGGGCTCGCCCCCGGCGAGGGCCGCGACGATCCGGCCGCGCACGAAGCGGTCCGTGTCCTCGAACCTCGTCCGCGACCCGCTCGGCGCCCGCGGCGGCACGACGACGCGGCCGGCGGAGCGGCACCAGCGCGCCGCGGGGCAGCGCGGGCAGTCGGCGTTGCGGGCCCGGCAGACCACCGCGCCGAGCTCCATCGCCGCCTGGTTCCAGGTCGGGACCCGGTCGTCGTCGGGCAGCAGGTCGTGCGGCTCGCCGAGGCCCAGGCGCTCGCTGATGCGCACGACGTTCGTGTCGACCGCGGCGATCCGCTCCCCGAAGGCGAACGACGCGACGGCCGCGGCGGTGTACGGGCCGATGCCCGGCAGGGCGCGCAGGCCGCGGGCGTCGGACGGCCAGCCGTCGCGGGCGACCGCGGCGCACGCGTCCTGCAGCCGCACCGCGCGCGAGTTGTAGCCCAGGCCGACCCAGGCGGCGAGGACGTCGCGCCGGTCGGCGGCGGCGAGCGCCTCCGCGGTCGGCCAGCGGTCGATCCAGGCCTCGAAGCGCGGGACCACCCGCGCCACCTGCGTCTGCTGGAGCATGACCTCGGAGACGAGGATCGCGTAGGGGTCGTCCGTGCGCCGCCACGGCAGGTCGCGCGCGACCTCGCCGTACCAGGCCAGGACGGCCTCGCGGGCGGCGACGCGGTCCGCGGGGACCGCGTCGGCCGGGGTGGGCTCTCCGGGCACCCCGGGCAGGGTAGTCGCCCCGCCCGACGCCGCCCGCCCGTGGGCGTGTCCCCCGGCCCCGACCGGCCGTCGGACGGCGCGTCGCGATCGTCGCGGCGGACGGGACGCCGGCCCGCCGTCCGGACCCGCGGCACCCGCCGGCGCGCCCGTTCAGCCCGCCAGCGTCGCCAGCCGCGCGGCGGCCTCGTCGATGACGTCCTCCCGCTTGCAGTACGCGAAGCGGACGAGGGTGCGCCCCACGTCGGGGTCGTCGCAGAACACGCTCACCGGCACGCCGACGACCCCGCAGCGCCCCGCGAGGCCGCGGCAGAACGCGGCGCCGTCCGTCTCGCCGATCGAGGCGACGTCGACCGTCGCGAAGTAGCCGCCCTGCGGCACGTGGGTCGTCAGGCCGGCGGCCTCCAGCCCGGCGCAGAGGCGGTCGCGTCGGGCCCGCAGCGTGTCGCGGATCCCGGCGAAGAACGCGTCGTCGAGCGCGAGCGCCCGGGCGACGGCGACCTGGAGGGGCCCGTGGCCGGAGAACGTGAGGAACTGCTTCGCCGTGGCCACGGCGTCGACGAGCCCGGGCGGCCCGGTCACCCAGCCGACCTTCCAGCCCGTCAGCGCGAAGGTCTTGCCGGCGGACGACACCGTCAGCGTGCGCTCCGCCATCCCGGGCAACGTCGCGAGCGGGACGTGCTCCCCGTCGAACGCGAGGTGCTCGTAGACCTCGTCGCAGATCGCCACGAGGTCGTGCTCGACGCAGACCGCGGCGACCTCTTCGAGCTCCTCCCGGGAGAACACCCGGCCCGTGGGGTTGTGCGGCGAGTTCAGGACGAGGGCCCGGGCGACCCGGCCGCCGGCGTGGTCCCCGCGCACCGCGGCCCGCAGCGCGTCGGGGTCGAAGCCGAAGCCGGGGGCCCGCAGCGGGACCGTGCGCCGCTCCGCCCCGGCCATCGCGATCCCGGCGCCGTAGGAGTCGTAGTACGGCTCGAAGGTCACGACCGCGTCGCCCGGCTCGCAGAGGCCGAGGAGCGCGGCGGCGACGCCCTCCGTCGCGCCGACGGTGACCTGGACCTGCGTGTCGGGGTCGACCTCGCGGCCGTACCAGCGGGCGGCGTGGGCGGCGACGGCCGCCCGCAGCTCGGGCGTGCCGCGGCCGGGCGCGTACTGGTTCGGCCCGGCGAGCAGGGCGGCGGCCGCGATCTCGCGGATCGCGAGCGGGCCGTCCTCGTCGGGGAAGCCCTGCCCCAGGTTGACCGCGCCGGTCTCCGCGGCCAGCGCGGTCATCTCGGCGAAGATCGTCGTCCCGTACCCGCGCAGGTGCGCGGCCGTCCCGTGCGGCATGCCCACGAGGGTAGGCCGTGGGACGGCGACGGGGCGACGCCGCGGTACGCGGGCCGCGGGTCGTGGCCCCGGGCGCGGGCCGGGGCCTCAGTCCGCCGACGCCGCGTCGGCCGTGTCCGCGTCGGTCGGCGCCGCCGTGCCCTCGGCCTCGCCGCGACGCTCGAGCTCCTGGCGCAGCTCGCGGAGCTCGTCGCGCAGGGCGGCGGCGTGCTCGAACCGCAGCTCCTCCGCGGCCTGGAGCATCTCCTCCTCCAGGGCGACGAACCGCTTGTCGAGCTCGGCCGTCGTGAGCTTGTCGGTCTCCTCCTGCTTCTTGCGGCGCCGCTTGCCCTTCGGCAGCTTGGACTCGCCCTGCAGGAACTCACCGATGTCCGACACGCCCTTGGCGATCGTCGTCGGCGTGATGCCGTGCTGCTCGTTGTAGGCGAGCTGGATCTCGCGGCGGCGCTCCGTCTCGCCGATCGCGTGCTCCATGGCGTCCGACCGCTTGTCGGCGTACATGATCACGCGGCCCTCGACGTTGCGGGCCGCACGACCGATCGTCTGGATCAGCGCGGTCGATCCGCGGAGGAAGCCCTCCTTGTCCGCGTCGAGGATCGCCACGAGCGTGACCTCGGGCAGGTCGAGGCCCTCGCGCAGCAGGTTGACGCCGACGAGCGCGTCGAACTC